>JADGRD010000668.1 GCA_017881285.1 Pseudomonadota bacterium
TCACGTCGGGGATCGGCGTGCTCCTCGTTCTCGTCAGCTTCCGCCAGCTCGAAACGCTCCTCGGCGGCCGTTGCACCTCCGCGCGCCTTGGCATCGTCTACCGTCCCGAGAAGGGCAAGACCCGCGCGCTCATCGTGGCCGCGCTCGACGAGGCCCACGGTCCCTTGGAGATTGACGAAGAAACGGATCGCCCCGGCGGACTGGCGGAGATACGCGTCCACTACTGCGACCGCCACCGCGACCACCACCACTTCCTCGCCGAGCTGGCGGCCATCCCGAGCGTCGAGGCACTGGAGCGGGCAGCGCCGCCGGCGTGATCCGATCCGACGAGATCGGCTTACCGTTACCCGCGCTCTTGCCCGCGCGCCACGATAGCGCGCAGATCGGCTTCGCTGCGCCGCTTGCCGTTCTCCTCGAACCAAACCACGAATTTGCAGCCCTCGCGCCAGCGGCTGCAACCCCAACCGCGTTTGCCGGTAATGACCTGGCCCTTCTTGCACGCTGGGCAACGTAGCCCCGCGATGCCCGAAGCGGGCGCTGCCGGCGCCGGCGCCTTGGCGGGAGCCGTCTTCGACGTCGGCTTCCCCGCCGCCTTCGCCTTGCGTGGCCTCCGAGAGTCTCCAGCCTCCAGCCTCCGGCCTGGCCGTATCTGCGCGGCCAAAGGCACGTTGACCATGGGCGCCGCCGCCCGGATTGCGGCGACGACCTCCTGCACGTAGCTGGCAATGTCGCCCATGAAGCCCGCGCGCGTTTCCTGCCCGCGCGCGATGCGGGCCAGGCGCGCCTCCCAGTTGCCGGTCAACTCGGGTGAAGCCAGGCTGGGCACGGGGAGCGCATCGATGAGCCCCATGCCCATGGGCGTGGGCACGAGCTGCTTGCCCTCACGGACCACGAAGCTACGCTTGAGCAAGGTCTCGATGATGGCGGCGCGCGTGGCCGGCGTGCCCAGACCGCTGTCCCGCATGGCCGCGCGCATCTCCTCGTCCTCGACCAGCTTGCCCGCGTTTTCCATCGCCGAGAGCAGGGTCGCCTCGGTGTGGCGCGAAGGTGGCTTGGTCTTCTTCGCGATAGCCTCGAAGGCGCCGGACAGCCGCTCGCCCTCGGCCAGCGGCGGCAGCGCCGAGGCCGAGGCGTCTTCCTCGTCGTCTTCCTTCTTCCTGCCCTTCTTGCCGCCTTTTTCGTCGTCATCCCCGAATCCGGCCACCTCTTGCCACCCGGCGACCAGGCGTACGCGCCCGCGCGCGACAAAGCGATCGGGCGGCGGCGGCAGGACCGTGATATTGCCACCCTCCTCGGGGGCGGTTGCCTTCTCTCCCGCGTCCGGCCCCACGCGCACCACCACCTCGGTCTGCGCGAACTCGGCGTCGGGGTAGAAGGCGCCGAGGAACCTGCGTACCACCAGATCGAAGATGCGCTGCTCGTCGCGGCCAAGCGTCGCGGGATCGAGGGGCTTTCCCGTCGGAATGATGGCGTGGTGGTCGGAGATCTTGCCGTCGTCGAACACGCGCTTGCCCGGTCGCGGCGGCTCGGCGAGCAGCGGTGCCGCGAACCCACCGTACGCGGCGATCTTCCCCACCCCACCCACGATGCGCTCCATCTCCTTGATCATGTCGCTGGGCAGATGGCGCGAATCCGTGCGCGGATAGGTCAGCACCTTGTGTCGCTCGTAGAGGGCTTGCGCCGCCTCCAGCGTGACCTTGGCCGACAGCCCGAAACGCCTGTTGGCCGTGCGCTGCAAGGACGTGAGATCGAAGAGCTGCGGCGGCGGTTCGCGCGTCCTGCTCTGCTTGCAGCTCTCGACCACGGGGCCCGCGGGATCCTCGGCGCCGCCGTGGCCGCGGTCCCGGTCGCGCACTGCCTCGGCCAATTCCCCACCACCGAACCGGCTGCACTTGCCCACGGTGAAGGTCGCGGGGAACTTCGCGCCACCGGCGGTGGCGAAGTCGGCCTTGAGCAGCCAGTAGTCCTGGGGCACGAAAGCGCGGATCTGCTTCTCGCGCTCGACCAGGATCGCCAGCGTGGGCGTCTGCACCCGGCCGATGGAAAAGAGCGTCGAGCTCTCGCCCGTGCGATGCCGGATGGTCACGGCGCGGGTGGCGTTGAGCCCCACCAGCCAGTCGGCCTCCGACCGGCAGCGGGCGGCGTCGGCCAAGGCCTCGAAGTCGCGCCCCGGCCGCAACGCCGCGAAGCCGGCCCGGATGGCCTCGTCGGTCAGCGAGGAGATCCACAGGCGCCTGATGGGGATGCGGCTGCCCGCCAGCTGGTAGACGTAGCGAAAGATGAGCTCACCCTCGCGGCCGGCGTCGCAGGCGTTGATGACCTCGGAAAAACGCGGTTCGCGCAAAAGGCCGCACACCGCGCGCAACTGGTCGCGCGTGCCGGGCACGGCCCGCAGCTTGAACTCCGCGGGCACCATGGGCAGGGTGTCCATACGCCACGCCTTCCAGCGCCCGTCGTAGCTCGACGGCTCCTCGAGCTCGACGAGATGGCCGATGCACCAGGTAACGACCCAGTCCTTGCCCTCGAAGCAGGCCTTCCCCGAGGGCCGCACGGAGAGCACTCGCGCCAAGTCGCGCGCCACGGACGGCTTTTCCGCAATCACCAGTTGCACCATGCCAGTGTATCGGATGGCGGCCGCGAGTTGTTGCTACGCCCACCCGAATTCGCCACCCGGCGCGCATCGCCGATTTCACCTTCCAGTTCGGCGCGAACGAATGAACCGCCCCCACGATCATCGCGCTGGCCCGAGCAGCTTGCCACCGGCGCGGCTTTCCTTGACCGGCTTGTGCAGGACGATGTTGCGGCCCGCGGCGCGACCGTGCTCGTAGGCAGCGGTCAGGCGCACGCCCACGCTACCACCGCCGCTGCGCCGCGGATAGCGCTGGTGCAGGAATGCGTCGAGGCCCGGGTCGCCAACCCAGACGAGTCCCTCGCGCTGACTCTCCTTCGCGCCGGACTTCAGTTTCTCGTCGAAGCCGCTCATCACGCCGGCCTGGAAACGCCGCCGCTCCTGATCGCTCTCGATGCCGTGCCGGCGCTTGTGCTCGCGCCAGAGCCGCTCGGCGGTTTCGAGGAGGAAGCCGTGCACGTAGGTGGCGACCTCGA
>JADGRD010000075.1 GCA_017881285.1 Pseudomonadota bacterium
CGGCGGCGGATTGCTCGAGTGGTCTTTGCCTCAACCCCATCGACAGTGTCGGCGGCGTGGACACGGGCGCCTTGTGCGCGGCCGGTTGTACCTCCGACAGCGACTGCGACGGACTCCTGCGGGATCCGGCCGATCCCACCGACAAGCGTTGCGTCTCCGGTTTCACCTGCGGCGTGGCCTTCGTCAAAGGCTCGCTGTGCTGCCGGAACCTGTGCATCTGCAAGGACTTCACCGGCGGCCCGGTGCCATTGCCGATTGCATGTCAAGGCACGGGTGCCTTGACCTGTATGTAGTAGAGGGCGTCTGCCCAAGAGGTCCGGCCGTTGTCTCGCCCACCGTGGCGAGGTGACGGCCGGGCATCGCGATCGTGACCGCTCCTTGGGGTACACTGCTCGCCGGATGAAGTCTGCCGACCCGCCCGACCTCGAACGTCGCTACCGCGAGTTTCTCGACTGGCCCGAGGTGTGCGCGGAGCTGGCCGGGCGCGCGCACTCGTCGCGCGGCAGCAGCGCCTGCCACACGCTGCCCCTGTGCGAAACCGCCGGCGAGGCGGCGGAGCGTATGGCCGAGATCACGGAGGCGGTGGCCGTCCTGCGCGCGGGCGAGTCGTTGCCGGCGCTGCACTTCCCCGAGATCGAGACGCACCTGCGCGCGGTCAGCCAGGGCGCGCCGCTCGGCCCGGAGGAACTGCGCCAGGTCGCCGATTTCTGCGAGGTGGTGTCGAGCGCGCGCCGGTTCTTTGGTCGGATTGCCCCCGAAGGCATGTTCCAGACGCCGCGCCTGTCACGGCTGGCGGCCCAGCTTGGCCATCACGAGGAGCTGGTGCGCCTGGCGCGCGAAACCTTCGACGCTACCGGCGAGCTGCGCGACAGCGCCTCGCCCGAGCTCGGCCGCCTGCGCTTCGAGCGCGACCAGCTCGCGGCCCGCGCGCGCGACGCGGCCGAGCGCATCCTGCGTTCCGAGGAGTTTGGGCCCTACCTGCAGGATCAATTCGTGACCCTGCGCGAGGACCGCTTCGTACTGCCCCTGCGCGCCTCGTTCAAGTCGATGGGGCTCGGCATCGTGCACGACACCTCGCGCACGGGCGAGACGGTGTTCGTCGAGCCGACCGCGCTGGTGGAGCTCAACAACCGCCTCAAGGTCGCCGAGCTCGACATCCGGCACGAGAGCCGGCGCATTCTCGAGGAACTGGCCGCGGCGGTTTCGAGCGCGGCGCCGCTTCTGCGCGCGGATCGCGACACCCTCACCCGCCTGGACGTGATCGGCGCGGCCGCGCGTTTGGCGGTCGCCTACGGCGGCGAGCCGGTCGAGATCGCGGCGGAGCCCATCGTGGATCTGACAAAGCTGCGTCACCCGCTGCTCGCCCTGCGCGCGGCCAGCGAGAAGCTGAGCGTGACCGCCAACGATCTCGTGCTCGGCGAGGTGGCGGGGCGCAGCCAGGCCAAGGCCCTGGTGGTCAGCGGCCCCAACGCCGGCGGCAAGACCGTGCTACTCAAGTCGGTCGGCCTGGCCGCCTTGCTGGCCCGCGCCGGCCTGCACGTGCCGGCGGCCCCCGGCAGCCGCATGGGTTTCTTCCATCACGTGCTGGCCGACATCGGCGACCAGCAATCCGTGATGGGCGATCTGTCGACGTTCTCGGCGCACCTGGCGAACCTCGCCGGCATTCTCGAACGCGCCGAAACCGTCGAGGGCGAGAACCTACTCATCCTGTGCGACGAGCTGATGGTGGGTACCCACCCCGAACAGGGCGCGGCCCTGGCGCGTGCCATGCTCGAAGTCCTCGCCGATGCGCCGGGCCTCATCGTCGTCACGACCCACTTCGACAGCTTGAAGGCCCTGGCCGAGAATGACGGGCGCTTCCGTAACGCGGGCATGGAGTACGACCTGGTGAAGCTGCGGCCGACCTTCCGCCTCAAGGACGGCGTGCCGGGCCGCTCGTACGCGCTCGACATCGCGGCGCGCATCGGGCTTCCCGATGCCGTGCTCGCGCGCGCGCGTTCGCTCATGGACGGGGGCAGCCTCGGGCTGGAAGAGACGTTGCGCAACCTGCAAGCGCGCGAGCAGGCGCTGGAGCACAGCAGCCAGGAGCTCGACAACGCGCGCCTGGATCTCGAGCAAGCCAAGCAGGAGCTGGACGAACGGGCCGGCGTGGAGCAGGCCGCGGCCGAGGCGCTCACCCGGCGCGAGCGCGACTTGGCCATGCGCTCGCGCGAGGCCATCGAGGCGGCCGTGCGCGAGGCGCGCGAGGCCATCTCCGACATCGTGCGCGAGGTGAAACGCGAGCGCAGTCCGCGGGCGGCGGAGGCAGCGCGCGTGGCCCTGGCGCAGAAGGCGAAGGAGGCCACGGCGCGCTTGCCCGAGCCGCCGCCGCTCGATCTCGCCAAGCTGCGGGCGGCGCTGGCCGATCGATCCCTCGGCGGCGAAAAGCGCGCGAACCGGCGCCAAGCCGACGCGGCCCCGGAGGCGGACGCATCTCCGATGGCGCGGGAGTCGCGGGCCAACACCCTCGATCTGCGCGGCCAGCGCGCCGACGATGCCCTGGGCGAGCTGGAGGCCTTCCTCGATCGCACCGCGCTGGAAGGCGCGGATACCGTGTTCGTGATCCACGGCCACGGTACCGGCGCGCTACGCAAGGTGGTGCGCGAGTATCTGGCCACCTCCGCCTACGTCGCGCGCTTCCGCGCCGGTGGCGTGGGCGAGGGTGGCGACGGCGTGAGCGTGGTTTCCTTGCGGGGCTAGGTGGGATGGAGAGCGGCAAACGCAACTTGGTGCTCGTGATGCCCGGCCTGGTGGTAGCGGCGGTCATCCTCGCGGCCGTGCCCGCGCTCGTGCAGCTCGGCTGGGACGCGCGCCTCTTCGCCGGCCGCGCGACGTATCCACTCGATTTGGAATGGATGGAGGGCGGCGTCCTGGTGCACGCGCAACGGATCGCGGCGGGCCAGGGGATCTACGTGGCGCCCTCGGTCGATTTCATACCGTTCCTCTACACGCCGCTTTACCCCGCGCTCCTCGCCCTGCTTTCGTTCGTCGCGCCGCTCGGCTACCTCCTCGGCCGCCTGGTTTCCATCCTCGCCTTCGCCGCGGCGCTGGCCATGATCGTGCTGGCCAGTCTGGGCGAGGCGGCCGGGCGCGGCCGCAAGACCCTCGCGGCCTTGGCTGGGGTCGGCGGTGCGGGCGCCGTGGCGGCCAGCTTCGCCTTCACCGGCCACTTCTACGACTTGGTCCGCGCGGATTCGCTCTTGCTCGCCTGCGAGGCCGGGGCGCTCATGGTCGCGTTGCGCGGCCGGGGCGGCAAGAGCGCGGCGGTGGCGGGCTTGTTGATTGCTCTCGGCTTCTTCGCCAAGCAGACCGCCACCATCGTCGGCATCGGCATCGGGGTGGGCCTGCTCGCTGCGAATCTCCGGCGCGGGCTCGTCTACGGCGCGACCGCGGCGGTGACGCTCGCGGCCGGGATCGGCCTGCTCGTCAAGACCTCGGGCGGCTGGTTCTGGACGTACATCTTCAAGCTGCACCAGAGCCACGCTTTCCGCAAAGAGGCCGTCAGCGACATCGCGTGGCCCTTCACGCAGCAGTTCGCCTGGCCGCTCTTCCTGGCGTTGATTCTGACCACGGCCGGCCTCCTGCTCTCGCGCAAGCTCCGGCGGAGCGACGCGATTCTATGGGCCGTGGCCCTGGCCGGAGAAATCGCGGCGCTCGTCGGGTTCGCCACGCAGTGGGCGGACAGCAATGCCTTCATTCCCGCCATCTACTTCCCCGCGTTCGCCACCGCGGTGCTGGTGGCGCGACTCGCGCGGGTGGCCCTGGACGGAAAGAAGTGGGGCGCGGTCACGGTGGCCATCGTCGCGGTCCTGCTCCTCGGCGCGCAGAGCCTGCACACCTCCTTCCCCTCGGCCGTGCGCGGGCCGCAGCGCCGGCCCATCTTCCTCGGCTGGCCCCGGCTCGGCCAAGCCCTGCCGGCGCTCGCCAGCGCGGTGCCGAACCCGCAGGAGCGCACGGCCGCCACGCGCCTTATTTCCGAGCTGCGCGCCTTGCCGGGCCCGCTCTTCATCCCTTTTCACACCTACTACGCCGTGCTCGCCGGCAAGCAGCCCTTCGTCCATCGCATGGGCGTGCATGACGTCGAGGGCGCGCTCGGCCGGCCCAAGGGACTGGACCAGGCCATCGCCGAGCAGCGCTTCGCCGCCATCGTGCTCGACTGGAAGTCCTTCCCCGGCGAGTGGCCGAACCTGGATCGCCGCTACCACGTGGCTCGCGAGCTGAGCGAGGGCGTGGATTCGGTGCGCATGTTCGCCGGGGCGCAGACCTCGCCTAGCCGGCTGTATTTGCCCAACTCCAAGTAACGGCTCTGGGAGGGCTAGTAGACGATCCCGGGCGGGATCATGCAGTCGGCGGTGCAGTAGATCTGCGCCGTGGGGTCGGTGGGATCGCTCACCGGTTGCAGCTGGCTGTCGAGCTTTACGCCGTTGTTGGTCCCCAGGTCGCATTCCTCGCCGCGATCCGTGTCGGCATGCCCGTCGCCGCAGAAGTGCGGCTTGGTGCAGCCGATCGAGCAACCGCCCTCACCGTAGGTCGCGCCGTTGTCCTTGCCGCTGTCGCACTCCTCGGGCCCATTGACGATGCTGTCGCCGCAGAAGGTGCCCCAGGTGCACTTGGTCGTGCAGCCGCCGTAGGTGTCGTCGCTGTTGTCCTTGCCATTGTCACACTCCTCGTCGGCCACGGTCACTCCGTCGCCGCAGGTGGGCGCGCAGCTCGTCGGGGCGGCGTTGAAGCCGGAGAGGGTCAGCTTGTACGATGAGCCCGTGCTCTGACGCTCGGCCTGGAAGACCGCGATCTCGTAGACCTTGCCGTTCTGCAATCCGAGGCTGGCCGTGGACTTGATCGGGGTCGTGGGGGCGCCGTTAGCGTCGAACGCGGTCACCGTGGTGTTACCGCTGCCGTTAGATCCGATGACGATGCTGCCGTCGATGGGCGTGTGTACGCCGCCCAGGTCCACGGCTAGCTTGCCGTTGATGAACACCCAGACGTCGTCGTCACCGACGAAGTCGAGGGTGTACGACTTGCTGCTGTCGAACGGGAACCAGTAGCGGACCTCGCTGGTGAAGCTGAAGTTGTGCAAGATGTCCTTGCCATTTGCGTCGACGTCGTGCGGCCAGGTCTTGCCGGCGTCGTAGTAGGGAGGAATCTGGGCGTACATGAGCTCGCTGGCAGGCGTGAACGGGTCGCCATCGACCGGGAAAAACAACGGATTGCCGTCGACCTTGGCAGTGATGTACAGCGCCACCCAGGTGCCGTTGTTCGAGTGGCAGCTCCCCGGCATTTGCGTGTACCCCTGGTCCTCCATCTTCTGACAATCGGTTTTTCCGCCGGTCGGATTGGTGGTCGGATCGTATTGGTACTTGAACGTGCACGGTATGGGCTTTCCGTCGGCGTCGAGCAGTGCGTCCGTGACGGTCCCGCAATAGTTGGCCGGAGTGGTGATATTCCACTGCTCGCCGTTGGCACCGTAGCGGTTCACGTAGTTGCCCTTGCCGTCGTTCCAGAGCGTCAGCTTGGACGCCGTCGCATGGTTGGTGCCGGAGACGTCCGTGTACCACGTCGCGAAGCTCGCCGCGCCGGCGACGTGTGCGGTGCTGGGAGCCGTCGACGACAACACGGGCTTGCCCTTGGCGTCGAGGCTGGCGTTGACCATCCCCGTGGTGGGGTTGTACGACCCGGTGACGCCGGTCTCGAAATCGTTGCCGCCAGTGACGTCCTTGCTGAACTTGAAGTCGCGGTAGATCACGGGAACCTTCATCGTGTCGCCGATCGGCGGCTGCGTGCAGGTCCAACCGGGCTCGACCTTGCAGTCCTTTGAGCAGCCGTCGCCGTCGGCGGCATTCCCGTCATCGCAGCCTTCGCCGAGCACGATGCCGTCGCCACACTGTGAGGTGCATCCGCTGCCGGCCGTGCAGGATGGCTCGATCTGGCAGTCTTCCGAACAACCGTCGAACGGCGTCGTGTTGCCGTCGTCGCAGCTCTCGGCACCCTCCTTCTTTCCGTCGCCACAGGTGGTCTTCGAGCACTTGCTGGGCGTGCCGCTGCACTTCCAGCCGATCTCGAGGTGGCAGGTGGCCGAGCAGCCGTCGTCACTCTTGGTGTTGCCATCGTCGCAGGTCTCGGTGCCCGAGATGCTGCCGTCGCCGCACTTGGGCGTGCAGGGCTTGCCGGGAACCCGGCACTGGAAGCCCTTCTCCACCGTCGAGCAGTCGGCGGAGCAACCGTCGCCGCTCACGGTGTTGCCGTCGTCGCAGGTTTCGTCCGAGGTGAGATGACCATTACCGCAGATGGCGATGCTCACGCAGGGCTGGCCGGCCGTCTTGCACTCGTAGTTATTCTCGACCTGGCAGATCCGGCTGCAGCCGTCGCCGCTGATGGTGTTGCCGTCGTCGCAGCCCTCGTTGCGTTCGAGGATGCCGTCGCCGCAATTGCCGCCGCTCGGGCGATCCATGGCGGCGTCCGGGGTTGTGATGACGATGATGACGCCACCGGCTCCCGTCGCTGTGCCAGCGGTGCCGCCGCCCCCGCCCGCGCTCGATCCGGCCGCGCCGCCTTGGCCGTTGTCGATGATGGAGGCCTTGCTGCAGGCAACGGTGGCCATTGTCGCGGCGGCCGCGAGGGAAAACCATGCCAGATACCTGGCGGGCGCGCTCGGGGACAACCGATAGGAGATTCCAGTCATTGCCATGTCGACATACCTCAGCAAGAGGAAAGCGGGCGCTCGGGACGAATTCGAACCTGGCTGGCTACTATACCAAGGTTTCCACGAGATCCGCGCTTTGCAACTGGAGGGACCGGGTGTTCGCCGCGATCGTCACTCTGCGTACGGGGTCGAGGTCCCCGCCGCCAATGCTAAGGTTGATGCGGTGACGATACTGGGTGTGATCTCCGACACGCACGGCCTGCTGCGGCCAGAGGCGCGCGCCGTCCTCGCCTCGGTGGATCGCATCATTCACGCCGGAGACATCGATGAGCGGGTGGTGCTGCAGATGCTTGGGTCCCTGGCTCCCATCACGGCGGTGCGGGGCAACATGGATCGCGGTGCCTGGGCGCGCGGGCTGCCGGAACAGGCGACCCTCACGGTCGAGGGTTTCGCCATCCACGTGCTGCACGACGTCTACCAGCTCGGCCTCGATCCCAAGGCCGACGGCATCGCGGTCGTGGTGTCCGGTCATACCCACCGGCCGCGCAACGAGGTGCACGACACCGTGCTCTATTTCAATCCGGGGAGCGCTGGCCCGCGGCGCCATGGTGGTCCAGTCTCCCTCGGCAAGCTGCACCTGGGGCCGGACGGGATCCGGGGCGAGATCATCATGCTCGATTGAAATGGAAACCCTGAGAGGGTTTCCAAACCTTCCCGCGATGGTGCGCGGCCAGCAAAGCTGGCCGGCTGCCCACGCGACGACTAGATCTGCGTTGCGCCTCGGATTCGATGGTAGATTCCTTCGCCCATGGCCACGACCGGTTCCTCCCCCCAGTTGCGTCCCTCGCGCCTCCTTACCCAGCAGGACAAACTGGCGCGGGCCCACGACGAGGAGGTCTATCCCCTGTTCGGCCAGAAGCTGGCGGACCTGCTCACCGCGGGCTTGGTGCTGGTGCCCCGCGCCCACATCCTGCAAGTCGGCTGCGCTCTCGGGGACACCACGGCCTTGCTCACGCAGAAGATGGACGCGGACAGCCGGCTCATCGCCGTCGAGGCCACGCCCGCCCTGGTCGAGCGCGTGCGCGCCAGCGCGGATACCGAGCACACGGGCAAGCACGTCTTCTTCCGCGCCCACCCGCTCGACGGCAAGCTGCCTTTCGCCGAGAACGGCTTCGACCACGTGCTGGCCAACCTGGAGCTGCCCGAGCTGGCCGCGCCCGCGGCCCAACTCGCCGAATTGGTTCGCGTGACCAAGCCCGGGGGCGAACTGCGCCTGGCCACACCGCTGGCTGGCACCTGGCGCGAATTCCTCGACGTGTACTCGGACGTGCTGGTCCGCCTGCGCAAGCACGAGATGGCCGAGGCGCTCGCCGCGTACCGCAAGACCTTCCCGGAACCCGAGGCGCTGGCCACGCAACTGGAAACGGCCGGGCTTGGCAAGGTCACGGTCGAGACCGTGCACTGGGAGCTGATGTTCCGCACCGGCCGGGAGTTCCTCTACGCCCCGGTCATCGAGCTCGGGCCGCTGCCGCGCTGGAAAGCCATCGCGGGCAAGGGGCCGGAGATGCAGGACACCTTCCTAGCGGTCAAGCAGGCGATCGACACCTACTACGGTGGAACCGCGTTCAGCGTCAGCATCTACGCGGGCGTCTTCTCGGGCACGAAGGTCTAGAGCGCCCGCTCTAGCTCCCCGCCAGGCGCACGCGCAGCAGCCGGCCCGCGTCCTGGGGCCGGCGCGCGCGCCAGATCTCGACGGAAACCACTGCGGCGCCGTCCAGATTCCTGCCGGCCAAACCCAAGACCTGGCCCGGCCCGACCTTGTCGCCGGCCGCCACCGTGATGTCGCGCAGACCGGTCACGATACTGGTTATGCCGGTGACGTGGGCGGTGACGACCGCGAATCCTCCCTGCGGCAAAGCCTCGACGCGCTGGACGGTACCCGCGGCGATACCGCGCACCGGTTCGTTCAGGCGAGTGAGCATTTGCACGCCGTCGTGGCGCAGCTCGACCTTGGTGGGTCCGTCCCGGCGCGAGCCGGGGACGGCCACGGCCTCGCCGCGCACCGGGCGGACGAGGCGCGCGGGGCCGTCCGCGCGGAAGGGAGGCGGCGCGTTTTCGTCCGTCGCGTTCTCCGCCGTGGCGCGGGCCACGAAGGCGGTTTCAATCGCGGTGCGTTCGGTGCGTACCCGGTCCAACTCGCGAGCCAGCGTTGTCGTTTCCTCGGCGCCGCGCCGCAGGGCCAGCAGGGAGAGGTCGAAGGCGCGGGCGTCCTTGAGCCGGCTCTCGGGGCTTTGGGCAAAGCCAAGCTCGCGCCGCCGGCAAAGCCGGTAGGCCAGAAGGCCGCGCTGCCGAGTGACCTTCTCGGCCGCTGCTCTCTGTCCGTCGAGAATCTGTTCGCGCGCGGTCAGGCGATCGAAAAGGGCCGCCTCGTCGGCGCTCGTTTCCGCCGCCGCCGTCGCCGGCAACAGGCAGAGCGCGAGCAGCGATCCGCTACGCATGGTCGGAGGCCGGTGGGAGCGGCGTCGCGAAGTAACCCATGGCCAGGCCGGCGGCGGTCATGAAGGCGAGACCGGCGACGATTTCGGCGCTGGCGAGCAACGGTGACGGAAGCGCGCTCACGATGCCGAGGCTGTCTTCCAAGTGGGCGAGGACGGGTCGCCAGGCCAGGGAGAGAACGAGCGCGCCCGCTCCGCCGCCGGCGAGCGCCGCCATGGCCGTCCACAGGCCGGCGGGTAGGCGGATCGCCGTGGGTGTCTCGCCGAGCTGGGCGAGCACGGCCGCCCGCTCCGCCACGGTGCCGCGGTTGCGCAGGAACACCGTGACGAGCGCGAGGAGCGCGACCAGACCCAGGGCGATGAGGATAGCGAGGCCGATGGCGCGGCCGAGCTTGACCCAGACCGCGAGTCGCGCGAGGCCGCCGGTCATGGCGTCCACCTCGGCGACGCCGGGTACGGCGCGCAGGCGCTTCGCCAGATCGCTCGCACGCCGGGTGAGATCTCCGGCCGGCGCCAGGCTGATCTCGAGGGAACGCGGAAAATAGGCGGGCTCGAGCCCTTCGAGTGGCCTGGCGTCGGATGCCAGGGAGAGGGCCATGGCGCCCAGCCGTGCCAGGGCCTGGGCTGGCTCGACCACGGTGACCCGCGCGACCGTGGGGGCACGTTCGAGAATCTCCGCTAGGCCAAGGGCGCGTTCCTGGTCGACGTCGTCGGCCAGGTAGGCGATGACGTGGACGTTCTGGCCCACGAACGCTCCCCACCGGTCCACGGTGCGGGCGCCGAGCGTGGCGCCGCCCGCCACCAGGGCGAGCAGGCAGAAGGTGGCGGAGGTGGCGAGGACGATACGCGGGTGGGCTTCGACCTGGCGGCGCACGTTGCGGGCGGTCCACGCCAGGCTCATCGCGGGCCCTTCGCGCCTTCTGTCCGCACGCCGGGCTCGCCGGCATCCGTCTCGAGCGAAAGGCGGCGAGGCGGTTGCTCCTCGCGCACGTCCGCCACGGTTAGCGCGGGCACCAGTCCCACCGCGGGGGC
>JADGRD010000669.1 GCA_017881285.1 Pseudomonadota bacterium
CCAGCGCACGAACTTCATCGCGCCTCCGGCGATATGGGTTGCAGCAGGGCGGGCGGCCCGGGATCGACGTTGCCACGGTTGACCAGCCAGTCGCCGACGTAGCAGGCGACCGCGAGCACGGCGGCCGAGATGGCGACGCCCTGGCCGACCTTCTCCATAGTCGCGAAGTTGTTGAATCGATCGGTGCCCTGGAAACTGCGGTTGGCCAGCACGTGTCCGGCGATCCCGGCGCCTTCGCCGAGCAGGACGGTGACCACGAACCCGTGCCCCAGGCCACGCCAGGGATGCCGCTTGACCCGCAGCAGCTTGCCCATGACCGCGGCCCGCTCGCCCGCGATGAGCGCCACGGCGCCCTCGGCGCCGAGGAATTGCTCCCGTTCGACGGAGACGGTGTAGAGGCCGGGCGGCAAGCGCAAGCGGACCGGACTGCGCGTACCCACCGCCATGTGGTTGACGAAGAAGCTCGCCTCCGGCGGCTCGCTGGCGATTTCCAATTCGCCCTCGGCGGGACGCGCGGGTGGCGGGGCGAACGCGGGTGGGCTCGGCGCGGGGCTCGCTGACGGCACGGGAGTCGCGGGCACGGGCGGAGCGAGGGGCGCGGCTGGAATCGGCGCGGCCGGCGCGGCTGGGGCGGGAACCGGGGTCGGGGCCGGCGGGGTTGCCTCTTCCTTTTCGCGCTTCTCCAGTGCGTCTTTCAGCTCGCGCATCTGTCTTTCCACCTCGGCGCGGTTGGGCGCGTCCGGCGCCTCGCGCAGGTAGCTGCCGTAGAGTTTGATGGCCTCAACGTACTCGCCGAGCTGACGATGGCACTGCGCGATGTTGAAGAGAAAAGAGGCATCCTGCTTGAGCCGGTAGGCCTCCTTGAATTCCGTCAGCGCATCCCGGTACTCACCGAGCTGGTAGTGCGTCCGGCCAAGCTTGTAGTGGGCCTTGGCGCTGCCCGCGGCGCCGGATGACTCATCCGCCGCCTGCACTCGGCCGGCGATGGCGCCCCCGAGGACGATGACCAGCGCGACCACCGGCGCTCCACATAGGAATCTCACCTGTCCATCGTAAGCCCAGATCACCGGGTCTCGCAACGCGCAGTGCGACGGAAGAACATGCCTGGTTTCCCAGGGCCGCGTTCAGGGCGGCATGCCCAGGGCGCCGCGAAGCGCACTGAACTCCTCGGTGCGGCGGCCGCGCCCGTCGCGCACGACCAGGGGAGGCTCGACGACGAGCGGCTCGGCGATTTCGGTCGCGCGCATGGCGAAGATGCAGAGCAGCGGTTCCTTGCCCGTGCGTGGAATGACCTCGCGCCAGCGGACGAGAGCAAGGCCTGCCGCACGCGCCGCCGGCTCCACGCGTTCGCGCTGGTTCCAGGCCTCACAGGCGACGAAGGGCGCGCCCGGCGCCAGCCGGGTCGGGGCAGCCGCGCAGTACGCCTCGATGCCCCCGCGATGTTCGAAGCGGCATGGCGCGCGCTGCACGCGATCGGACTCGGGCCCGGCGCCGACGGGATAATAGGGCGGCGTGCCCGTGACCAGGGCGAACAGCTCGCCTTTGCCGAGGGCATGGACGTCGCGGAAATCGCCGGTGTGAATTTCGGCCCGGCCGGCGATGCCGTTCCACAGAAGCGAGCGCCGGGCCAGGTCGGCGGACACCTCCTGTGCCTCGATGCCGGCGAGCGTGGCCGCCGGAAACCGCCACGCGAGAAAGAGGAGCACGCTGCCGATGCCGCACCCGAGGTCGAGGCAGCGCGAGGGGGGGTTGTCCGCGACCAAGCTGGCGGCCAGGTGCGCGACCAGCAGGTCGTCGAGAGAGGTGCGATGCCCGTCCGTCCGCTGCAAAATGCGCCAGTTGCCGGCGAGCCAGCAGAGATCTTCATCCGGGCCAGGCCACAACCCGCCGAGCTCTGCCGGAATCGCGGGCGCCGGGCCGTTCGCGATCCAGCCGGCCGGCCTGCGCGCCGCACGCAGCACCCCACCGCGAGGCGAAGGCTGATCGACGGGACTGGGCAAGAGCGAGAGCGGCACCGCACCGGCATGGTAGCAGACCGCGGTAGGGCAATCCGCTCTGACCACCGACATACGCCGACATCGCACGCAGTGCGAGCCCGTGCGGGCGCGTGTTGCGCGTGTTGACAGATGAACAAAACCAAGTGACGATCACGAGGCAATTGCCGAGGGTAGAAGGCGTGTTCGACGGCCTTGCCCCCGGCCCCTAGACGGAAGGTTACAACATGCGAATGAATGCACGGCTTCCTGCTCCTCTCGCTCTGTGTCTGCTCTCGATCGCGGCTTGCGGTGGTGGGAGCTCCATCCCTGGCGCGGTCGGCGGGTCGAGTGGACAGCAAGGCCAGCTCGTCGGCGCGGACGCGGCGGTCAGCGGGGGCGGCGACGCGAGCGGTTGGACCACCCTCGGAAACAGTGACGCCGGGGGGGCCGTCGCGCCGAACGCCGCCTACTACGGCCGCCTCGCGGTTTCGGGAGGCGTGCCCTACGCAATCTACTCCGACTACTCGAAGAGCGAGAAGCTGACGGTCATGAAGCTAACCAGCGGGAAGTGGACCCCCGTGGGCAGCGCGGGGTTCACGACGGAAAGCACCTACTACTACACGCTCTACGTCGACGGTACGACGCCCTATGTGGCCTTCATCGGCTACTCCTCGCCCTACGCCCTCACCGTGATGAAGTACAATGGCAGCGCATGGGTTCTGGTCGGCAACGCGGCCTTCGCCAGCACCTCAGGCTACGGGACTCCTACCCTTGCCGTCTCGAACGGCATTCCCTACGTCGCTTTCCTCGACACGAGCTCGTACCTGCATGTCATGAGCCTCAGTGGCTCGGCGTGGGTCGACCTCGGCGGCGCTCCGGTTTCCACCTATGCCTACTACTGCACTATGACGATCTCAAACGGCACGGTGTACGTGGCCTATAACGATGAAAACAAGTCGGTCATGAACCTGGTTACCTGGAGCGGGACGGCCTGGACGCTGGTGGCCCAATGGACATACATGATCGAGGGGGATTGGGACCCGGTCCTGACGTTCAACAATGGCACTCTCTTCCTGATCTACTACAACTACACCTACGGCGTGATTGTATGGAAGCTGTC
>JADGRD010000670.1 GCA_017881285.1 Pseudomonadota bacterium
CCACCGAGATGTTCACCGCGTCCTCCAACCCCGCAATCGGGGGAGCGGCCACATTGGAACCTGTGGTCGCGCCCAGCATGGTGCCGTTCGATCCCCAGCAGCGCACCCGGCCCGACTCGAAAAGAGCGCAGACGGTATCGTTGGTGCCGGAGATATCGATAGCCTTGTCGGCTTGGCACTGGTTCGTGCTGGTGTTGCAGACAGCTCCCTCGACGCAGGTCCCGGGTTTGTCCGTGCCACAGCAGGCGTGGCCCACGGCACCGCAAACGCAGCAGACATGCGACTGACAGGACGCCCCGGTCCCACAAGGCGCTCCTTCAGGCTCGGGGCTCCAGCCCGATGTGGAGGTCGTGGTGAGGCAAGCCTGGCAGGTGTCGCCCGGCTTGGTATCGCCGTCCATATAGCAAGCCTTGTCTATGACACAATAGCCAGGATTTGTGGCGCTCTGGCAGAATCCATCGATGCAGGTATCTGTCGTGCAAGAGAGGCTGTCGTCACATCCGTTGCTGCAGGCCCGACCGGCTTCAGGAGTGTTCGGCGATACGGAACCGTCAACAAGCGGCGCAGGGGCATCCGGGCTGACCGATGCATCCAGCGCATGGCTGGTCGCACCCGCCTCGGGATTGGAGTCCACTGGCGGCAGGTCAACGGGTGAAGCAACCGGCAAGTCGAGAGAGGAAGCATCGTAGGTCCCGGCATCCGAGCTTCCATCCTTCACAATCTTCTTCGCCGAACTGCATGCGAACCCAAGGCAGAACAGCGCGACCATCAAGCTGGGGATGCGCAACTGCGATGTTGACAGCTTTGCCTTTTCCAATTCTGTTTCCGTCATTGCCAAAAAGGGGCCGTCGTCAAGGTATCATAATGGGTCGACCATGGGGGGCAACGGGTGACGGTCCGTTCCATCCGACCGCGGCCAAAGCGGGCATGTACGGATCTTGCGTCCCTTGCCGAGGAAGCGCACATCGCCCGGTGAATCGAGGGTCAAGGCGGCGACGTCAATTTTGGCCGCCTCAGAGGCGCGGGCGCCGGTGTTGTAGAGGAAGAGGATGACAGGCTGGCGAACCACAACCAAGCACACCAAAGGCGATGACGGACGGGTCCTTCTCGACGGAAGGCCGGCGCGGTCATCCCAGAATTGGCTTGGTGCCAGGCTTGCCCAGCACCCACAGCCACATGCGCAGCGAGCGCGCATCGAAGAACAGCGTATCGAGTCGCTGATAGCCGGCGGCCGAACACAGGGAGTAGAGCTCGCCTTCCCACGGGACGAAGGCGACGAACTTCGTCGGTGAGCTGGAGACCAACACCACGATCTCGGGGTTGCCGGCTAGGACGAAACGCATGTCGCGGTCGTGACTGGTGGCGATCTGTACGTTATTGAGACCGAAAATGTCCACGGTTCGCCAGCCTGAGTAGTAAGGGATAGCGCCCGCCTCGCCCGTGGCCAGCGAATGTTGCCCCGGGTTCTCTCCGCCGAGGCGCCTCAACGCTTTCCCGAGGGGAATGTGCGCGGACTGCATGGCGCGACCATAGGCGGCGAAGTCGGCGAGCCGCCGAGTGCCGTCCGACGAGTGTGCCCAGATTTGCAGTGTGACTGCGACGCTTCCGATGCAGAAGGCACCGGCTGCGCGCCGGAACATCGGTGTCCTGGTTGCTCTCCAGCGGATTCGGTCCGAGAGCCAGTCTAGAAGGTTGCCAAGTCCGACCGCCGCCAAGCCGGTAAGAAATGGCAGCACGGGAAACAGGAAGCGCCACTCGAAGGCCATGATGGGCTTGGGGACGGCGAAGAAGAGGACGTGCACCAGTACCGCGACCAACGCCGGCGTGGCGATCCGCCAAACCTTCACTAGGCCGATGACCAACGACAAACCGAAGAGCGGTTGCGCGATGAAAATCTCCCGCAGGAAGGCGAGCAGCTCCTTCGCTCCGTCGAAATGTGATCTGCTCGATGGAGCCCCGACCTTCACGTAGAACGAGAGCGGAAAGAGGTGGCGATAATACCAAATTCGCCAAAATAAGAAGACCATTGCTGGCAGAAGAAACAACCAGAATCCTTGCAAGAGCAGGCGATGACGGTCAGTCGGTGCAAGCTGCGAGAAAGGCCCGCGCTTGCCCAAGACAAGGGTTGCGGCGGCGGCAAGCAGAAGCAAGATGCCTTCCGGGTGTGTGAGAACAAGCAGCAAGCCAAGAATGAGGAACGCGCTTACCAAGCGCTGCTGCGATGCCGAAGATACCGCGGACCGGTGGAGCAAAATCGCGATTAGAAGCAGGGACGTGGCAAGAAAAGTGAAAAGCGCCGTCTCCATGCCCGAGACGGCGTGGATAGCCACCGCCGGTGAGGCGATCAGGATCGGGACGACCAGAACCGCGGCAAGCCGGCGAATGAAGGGATCACTCGAACGGCAGACTGTCCAGGCCAACCGCGCCGAAACAAGAATGGTGGCGCAGGTGCATGCAACGCCAAGAACCTTGGAAAACACCACGGCACCAAAATGAAACAAGTGCGGGATGGCCATGAGCACCATCCAAAGGAAGGAGGTGTAGCCCTCGGCCGGGTGAGGGTCGCCGAGATTCCAGACTGGCGCGCCGAAATGGGCGAGGTTAGAGGAATAGCGAAAGGTGATGAAGGCGTCGTCGACGGTTGCGGGCCAGACCGTCACCAAGCGAACGACGAACAGCAACAGTCCAGTTCCAGCGACCAAAACGATCATCGCCGACTGCAGCCAACCCAACGGGTTGGTTGGCTGCTGGCCGTCCGACGAGTCGTTCACGTCCGTGGCGACGAATCGGTGGGGAAGGTTACTGCGCGCAAGACCACGCCGGCGGATTGCTGGACCCAAAAATCCCGCAAATGCAGGACGTGGTCCCCAGCAATTGACCTGAGACATACCAGGACGTCAGGCACGTGGCGCCAACATTGACGCATCGCAAACCGCTTTCGCATGGCGAGGGATCCGCGTCAAGTCCGAGCTCAGCGTCCAGGCTAATGCTGGCATCTTGAGAAGTGCCGCCCGCGCCGCCGCCGCCCGCGCCGCCGCCACCCGCGCCACCGCCGCCCGCGCCACCGCCGCCCGCGCCACCGCCCGAACCCAAT
>JADGRD010000001.1 GCA_017881285.1 Pseudomonadota bacterium
CGGCGACGTGGTGGAGGTGCAGTACACCGTCGTGGATGTGGGCTATCGCAACGATCTTGCCGACTACTTCGGCGACTTCGAAATGATCGCCGATGCCTGGCCCACCCGTCGCTGGGACTACACCCTCATCGCGCCGGCGGCGCGCACCTTCTACTTCAACCAGCCGCGCTGGCCGGGCGTCGGTCCCGCGCGCGAGAACCGCGGCGCCGAGGTCCGCTACAAGTTCGCGGCGAACAACATCCCACGTGTGGAGAGCGAGCCGGCCATGCCCGGTTTCGCCGAGGTGGCGCCCTATCTGCACGTCAGCACCTACCGGACCTGGGAAGACGTCGGCCGCTGGTACTGGAATCTGGTGGTTGACCAGATGCAGGACGATGGCACCTTGAAGAAGGCCGCGGAGAAGGCGACAAGTGGCCTGCGCACGATCGCCGACAAGGTGAAGGCCATCCACCGCCTGGTCGTCGAGAACACGCGCTACGTCGGCCTCGAATTCGGCATTCACGGCTACAAGCCGTACAAGGCGACCCAGGTTTTCGAGCGACGCTTCGGTGATTGCAAGGACAAGGCGACCCTCTTCGTGACCTTGCTCGGCAGCGTGGGCATCGACTCGGAGCTGGTGCTGCTGCGCACCCGCCGCGGCGGCCGCATCGACGAGGCGCCGGCCTCGCTGGCGGTCTTCGACCACGCCATCGCCTACGTGCCCAGCATGGATCTCTACGTGGACGGCACGGCGGAGTTTTCGGGCGTGGCGGAATTGCCGGCCGAGGATCAGGACACCATGGCCCTGCGCGTGTCCGCGCGCGGGGTGAAGCTGGTGCGCACGCCGGTGCTGCCGGCGGAGAAGAACCTGGCGCTGCGCAAGTGGAAGGTGGACCTGCAGGCCGACGGGTCGGCGCGCATCGCCGAGGATCTCAGCGTCGTGGGCCAGGCCGCGCACGAGTGGCGGTCGTATTACCAGACCGCGGGCGAGCGCCGTGAGCGCTTCGCCAAGGCGTGGAACGGGCGTTACGCGGGCACGCAGCTCGAATCGATCGAGATGGACCTGGGCGACCGCAACCGGCCGGTCGTGGTGCATTCGCGGGTCGTGGTGCCGGAGCTCGGGGATGGGCGCCAAGGCCGCGAAGTCCACCTGCCGAGCAGCTCGCGCGAAGCGGATCTGGCCAGCACCTACGCCCGCCTGGGCGAGCGGCACTGGCCGCTGGTCATCGGCTATCCGTGGCGGCACGAGGAGAGCGTGCGCTACCGGCTGCCCAAGGGGGCGCGGGTGCTGCGCCTGCCCGGCAACCGCGCAGTCAAGAACGAGTTCGGCGAATTCACGCTGGCGGTGACGAGCACCGCCGATGGCATCGCCATCACGTCCGCGTTCGTGGTGAACCAGAGCCGGATCGCGCCCGCCGACTACGCCGCTTTCCGCGCCTTCCTGCGCGACACCGACGCCGCCCTGGCCGAACGGGTGGTCGTGGATCTCGGGAGGGCGCCTTGAGAGCCGCGCGCAGCTTCGCCCCGGGGATCCTGCTGCTCGCCGTGAGCTGCGCCGGGGCCATGCGCGGTCCTGCCGGAGCCGCGCGGAAAACCGATGCCACCCGGGGCTGGGCCGCTCTCGCCGATGGCAACGCGACCCTGGCGGCGGAGAGCCTCGCGCGGGCGTTGGCGCGCGATCGGTCGGATGCGCGGGCGCTCTTCGGCATGGCAAACCTGGCCTACGAGCACGGGGAGGTCGACACCGCGATGGCGCGATTGCTCGATCTGCTCGAAGCCGCGGGGCGCGGGGAGGAGCTCGCCGTCATGCTCTCCGCGGCGGGGCTGTCGCGCCTGCCGCGTCTCCTGGGCGAGATTCCCGACCGCCGGCCAGCGGAGGAACGCCTGCTCGCGCTCGCTCCCCAGCGCTTGCCCTGGCGAGCCCAGTACGCCCTGGCGCTGGTGGTGATCGACATCGCGCGGCGGCGAGCGGATGCGGATCTGCTGGCCAAGGTCTCGGCGCGGGCGGGGTGCGCGCGATCGATTGAGTACGTGGGCAGGGGCGGCCGGCTGCCGCTGCTCGACCTGCCAGCGGAAACCTTCCGGCCCGCCGAACGGCCGCGGCCGCTCTTGCCGGCGGGCTGTCAGTTCCAGCTCAACACGGTCGACGGTCGCATGGGCGTCAAGGTGCTGCGCACGGAATTCGATCTGCCGGCTGGCCACTACGACATCGTTTTCGACTTCGCCGGTGCGGCGCGCGTGCGCGTCGACGGTGGGCCGTGGCACCTGCACGGCGGATCGCTGGAGGTCAACGGTCCGCGCTGGTCCGCCGCGCCCGTCGAAGTTACCGCGGGCAAGCACCATGTCGAGATCCGCATGGGCATGCACGGCGCCAGCGCGGACCTCGCGCTGCTGGCGATCCCTACCGCGCGGATCGCTCCCCCGGCGGACATCACGGCCGCCGACGACGCGATGCTAGATCTCGCGGGGGCGCTTGCCGCCAACTTGATCGGCGACAGCGACGCGGTCCTGGCACGCATCGATCGCCTCGCGGCCCGGCCGCACTTCGCGCTGGGGCTGGCCGCGGCGGCGCGGCTCGGCCAGATGGACCTGACCCGGCCCGTGGACGTCACGCGCGACAAGGCGCGTGCCCTGTGGCAACAGGCGCTGGCCATGGATCCCCAGATGGCGCGGGTTTGGCTCGACCTGTCCAACCTGGAAATGCAGCACGAGCGCCCGCGCGAGGCGGCCGAGGACGCCGAACGTGGCCGGCGGATAGCGTCGCGCTGGTGGCCGGCGCAGATGGGTCTGGCCACGGCCTGGCGCGCGCAGGGGCTAGAGCAGCCAGCGGACGCGGCCCTGGGCGCGGGGCTGGCGCTGGTCGAGCCGGGCTTCGGCGGATGCCAGATGATCGAGAGGGCGTACCACCGGAAGCGCGACCGCGAGGACCTGGCCGCCGCGGGCCGGCTGATCGAGGCGCTCGGCCGGTGCGATTCCCAGAGCTCGTATCCCCGTGCCTGGGCGCAGGAGCGCGGCGAGACGGACAAGGTGCTGGCGATGTTGCGCAAGGTGCTGCCCACGAGCGCCGAGCCCGTGTGGCTGCGCTCGGAGATCGCGGACGCGCTGACAGCGCGTGGCGAACTGGCGGCGGCGAACCAGGAGCTGACCGAGATGGTGAATCTGGCGCCGCGGGACACGCGGGCGTGGATTCGCCTGGCGGACGTGCAAGCCGCGCTGGGGGATCGGGACAAGGCGCGCGCCACGCTCGGGGAGGCGCTTCGTCGGTTCCCAGGACGGCAGGACATGCGCTCGGCCGGGCGGCTCGCGGGGCTCGCCCTGCCACTCGACGATTTCCGCGTCGACGGCGGCAAGGTGGTGAGCGACTTTCTGGCCTCGGGAAGGAAATACCAGGCGCCGGCCGTGGTCGTCCTGGATCGCGCGGTCGAGCGCGTGTTCCCCGACGGGACGCGGTTGATGCTCACGCATTCCATCACCCAGGTGCTGAGCAAGGACGCGGTCGAGCACGTGGGCGAGGTGCACGTCCCGCGCGGCGCCGAGGTGCTGGCCCTGCGCACACGCAAGGCCGACGGCACGCTACGCGAGGCGGAGGAGATCGCGGGCAAGTCGAGCATCTCGGCGCCCAACCTCGGGGTGGGCGACTTCGTGGAAGCGGAAACCCTGGAGCTCAAGGAACCGCGCGAGGCGTTCGCGCCCGGATTCATCGGCGAGCGTTTCTTCTTCCAGTCGTTCGAGTCGCCGCTCGATCGTTCCGAGTACGTGTTCATTGCACCGGCGTCCATGCAAATTGACGTGAACCAGCGCGCGGGCGCACCAGCGGCGATCGAGGCGCGCGGCGCGGAGGGTACGCGCGTCCTGACCTTCGTGGCGCGGGAGCAGCCGCAGGTGTTCCCTGAACGCTCGGCCGTGCCCGTGGTGGAGTGGATTCCGTCGGTGCGCGTGTCGAGCGGCGTGACGCTCGAGCAGTGGTCGCGCTACGTGGCGGAACGCTTCGCGCGGGTTCCGCGCGGCTCGCCCGAGATTCGCAAGCTGGCCGCCGAGATTGCGCGCCAGGTGGGCGGGGACCGGTCCCGCCTGGCCGAGGCCGTGGTGGCCTGGGTGCGCGAGCACATCGAGCCCGAGGCCGATTTCACCGAGCCCGCGACCGCGACCCTGGCGCATGGCCGGGGCAACCGCGCCGGGCTGATCATCGCGCTGGCGCGCAGTCTGTCCGTGCCCGCCGATCTTGTACTCGTTCGCTCGCTCTTCTCCGTCGAGGCCAACGCGCCCATCGTGCCCGCCGAGCTCGACGACTTCCGCGAGGTGCTGGTGCGCTTCCCGCGGCCCGACGGCGACCGCTTCGTGGATTCGCAACTCCGCCACGCTCCCTTCGCCTTCCTGCACGCGGGCGTGGACGGGGCCAAGGCCGTGGTGATGGGCACGACCCAGGTCGTGCAGGCGGTCACCGCCGTGCGGGACAGCCGCAAGGTGACCTTGCGCGCGCGCCTGACCGCCGACGGGAGTGCCCAGGTCACGGTGAGCGAGGACCTGTCGGGCTGGCCAGCGGTGGAGTGGAGCGAGATGCTCGACCGCGCCGGCAAGGACCGCACCAAGCTGCGCCAGGGCTTCGAGCAACATTGGCTGGGCCAGCACTTTCCCGGCGCGCAACTCGATACGCTGGACATCGATGCGAGCGCGGGCACCGCGGGCACGCGGGTTAAGTACACCTTCCGGGCCGCCCGCCTCGCCGATCGGCAGGGCGGGGTGCTGCGCCTGCGCCCAGTGTTTTTCCGCGCCCAGCCTGGCCGCCGCTTTGGCACCGAGCCGCAGCGCAAGACCGCGCTCTCGCTCGGCTACGACGTGCCCCTCGACCTCGACGCCGAATTCGTTCTGCCCGCCGGCGCGAAGGTGCTCGACGTGGGGCAGGGGGGTGAGGTGAGCGTGGGCGAGGCGCGTTTCTCCGAGGAGCGGCGGGTAGTGGGCGCCGAGGGCGGCGCGGCCACCATCAAGCTGCGCCGGAGCTCGCGGCTGCCCATCATGCGCGTCGCCCCCGCCGACTACCAGCGCGTGGCCGCGCAGCTCCGCGCGGTGGATCCCATCGAGCAGGGGGAGATCAGAATCGCCGTACCGGCGGAGTAGTGGGGACTGGCGCCGATCCGTCTCCGAAGGGCCGCTCGCCTGCCATCGATAGAGATCGGACGGAACGGAAAATCGAGGATCTCGTCTCCCCGTGCTACAAGCCAGCCATGCGCTCGCTATCCGAACTCCGACTCGTCTTCCTCCTCGGGTTGCTCGGTGCCGCGTGTGGCACGACCGCGCCGGCCACGGGGTCGGCCAGTGCGCTGTCTGAACATTCTCTCGCCAGCACCCCGCGCGCCATCCCCAGCGACATTGCCTTCGAGTCGCTCGAAGGTCCCTTTTGGGTGGCGAGCGGTGCCTACCTGATCTTCTCGGACGTCGTCGAGCGGAACCAAGCAGCCGCCAAGATCTACCGATTCGATCCCGGGCCGCGCGCCTTCTCCGTCGTCGATTATCCGGGCGCGCCGCTCAGCACCAATGGGCTGGCGGTGGACGGCGAGGGGAGCCTGGTCGCTTGCGAGCGCTGGAACGGCAGCCTGGCGCGCGTGTCCGGCGGGGTTCGCAGCGTGCTCGCCGACCGGTCGCCCTCGGAAGCCACGCTCAACGCGCCCAACGACCTGACCCTGCGCCGGGACGGCAACATCTACTTCACGGACACGACCTGGGGCGCGCGCCCAGGCGACCACGCTCCCACCGCCGTCTATCGTGTTTCGCCGGCGGGCGTGCTCTCGGTGGCGTTCCAGACCGACATGCCGAACGGGGTCGTGCTCTCGCCCGACGGTCGGACCCTGTACGTCGGGAGCGACGCGCACGACCGCCTATGGCGGCTACCCGTGGCCGACGCTGGCGCCGTGGGGGACCCCGAGCCGTTCGCGGAAGGGAACACGGCCCCGGAGAGCAAGCTGCACGTGCCCGACGGTCTGTGCGTGGACGATCTGGGGCGCGTCTACGTAGCCAATAACAGCGCCGAGGTCAGCGCCATCCTCATCTTCGATTCCGAGGGCCGCTTCCTCGGCCGCATCCCCATCCCGTTCCCGCCCTCGAACTGCACCTTCGGTGGGGCTGACCGGCGCACGCTCTACGTCACCACCCTGCACGCCGTCTACGAAGCGCGCACGGCGACCCCCGGTTTGCCGTAGCTTCTACCTCGCGGCGAGGTCGAGGGTGACGGTGTTGTCCGCCGCCGTCCGCGCGGCGTCGATGCGCCGACGATCCTCGGGCAGCTCGCATGGCCGCGGTGGAGATCCGCGGTATCTTCCATATCTCTTCTTTTCGAGCAGCCGCCCATACCAACAGAGGAGCACCGATGATGACCAACGGCACCATTCTTGCTTTGTTCTTGGCCCTGGCCGTGGTTTGGAACGGATCCGTCGCCATGGCGGAAAGCTCGGCCGCCAAGCCGGCGGCGAAGGCCGCTTCGCCGGTGAAAACCACCCCGGCGACCAAGGCCGCGGATTCCGCCGACCCATTCGAGGGGAGCTCGAATCCGACGAAGCCCGCGGCACGGACCGCGGTACCCGCGCCATCCAAACCCGAGACGATGCCCGCCGCGCCTGCCGCGCCAGACGCTCCCTCGAAGGAGCTGGAAGCTTTCATGAAGGCCTTCGAGGGAAACTGGAAGTGCGACACGAAGTTCGCCGCGGGCTCCCTGGGACCGGGGTCGCAATCGCCGAGCGCGAAAACCGAGGTGACCATCAAGAAACAGTTCGGCGGGTACTCATGGCACGGAGAATTCAAGCTCGCGAAGACCGCGACCACGGCGGCGACCAGCGGCGTGTTCCAGATCGGCTATGCCGCCAGCACCAAACAAGCGACCTTCCTCAGCTATGACAGCGTGGGCTCGGCGATGATGGGCGCGGGTACGCTGGCCAGCGATTCGGTCACCTTTGCCGAGGAGGGTTTTCTGAAAGGCGCCGGGGTGAAGGTGCGGGAGACCTTGGCCGCCAGGGGACCAAGGAAGATTTATCACAAGGTCGAGATCGAACAGGGCAACCGCTACCAGACGCTAGCCGAGGACACCTGCTCGAAGTAGTTGCGCTCGCTGGCAGGCCCGGCCGGGGCCTGCTACGAGCCGATGGGGGTGTCGAGCGGTGAGCCGGCCTCGATGTACATCGGGGTGGACTCGCGCCGACGGGGCTTCGCGGCGCTGGAGCACGTCCGCACGATGGCCGATCCCACGCGGCTCCACAGGGCACTCCCGATCGCTCCGACGATCGCTTGCGTGGACCCCGAGAACCTTGCCGAGGTGAAGTGTTGGCCGGTGACGCCGCTGCGGAGCTGGATGACCACGGTTTGCCGAGCGCCTGCGCCGCTGACCTCGCCCTCGATGAACACGGCCAGATTCGAGGAATAGGACATCTCTCGGTATTGCGCGGGGCTGTCGGCGGGCCGCAGCGCTGCCGTGACGTTCAGTCGCTGCTTGCGCAGCGTCCGCACCACGGCGGCCCGAAACGGCTCGAAGACATCGTCCCCCTTGAACGTGAAGACCGCGATCTTGCCCGCGGCACTAGATCCCGGTTGCTCGGGAACGTCCTTGAGCCACGACTGATCCGGCGGCGCCGAGTGAATCTGCGGAAGCGGACAAGCCACGCCCCACGCAGCCTCGGCGGAGCCTGCCCCCACGCCCGCCGACGCGATGGCCAGCGCGACGACAACCCATCTCTTCAACCTTGTCGAATGACTACCTGCCGGGCGACCCGAGGTTGCCCTGGTCGGTGCTCCAGTTCGCAACATCGGGGAAGCCTTAACCAGAAACCTCAGAAGAGCCACGAAGAATCCGCGTCAGAAAAAAGACATGCCGGAGACGAAAACAGCGCGAAGGGCGCTCTAACATCTTTCACCTCCCGGGTGGATAGGATCAGTCCGCGATCTGGCGCCGGCGTCGAACAACGCGTACCAGGGCCTCGACGGCCAGATGCGCCGGTCGCTCTGACTTACGCAAGACCCGTGCGCTCTTCCGCGCGATTTCGAGAAGTGCGAGTCAGCGATCTTTTCGAGCGCGGCGCCATTCTTGTCCAGATACCTGATTCCGCTCGTCTTGACAACGCAAGGCGATCGCGCTGGGCGCGATCGGAAGACCGCACTTCCGCCCGATCGTCTCCAGCAAGTGGGTGCATCGGCCGACGGGACGACCGCTTCGGGCGGCGGCGGCGGAACGACCAATGGCCTCCATTTCTCGTGGGCGAAGGTGGGCTTTGCCGCCGTAGCCCGTCGCGGGAGGGTTTGGGAACCCTTCCAGGGTTCCCATCACAATTGCTGTGCGGGGCGAGCATCCCGCCATAGCGACCCGTGTGGAATTTCGGCGGATGCACCGACGCCGGACAATCCCGCCCGGGATTGCCCCCGCGACGATCGTATGCGCGCCGCGCTTTCGTCGTATTTCTCGTCTCCAGAACTGAGAACTGACCGGCATTTCCGCGAGGTACAGATGCGGTAGAATGTGCCGTATGCGCGGGACAGGCTTGAAAGGGAGCAATCAAGAATGAGGAGCAATTGGAAATGTCGATGATTCACTGGAGTCTTGGATTCCTTGTCATCGCGTTGCTGCCGCTTGCCTGTTCATCAACCCCAACAGCGGATGCGGGAGCCGATGCGCGGGCAACCACATCTGCCGGTGGCGCCGACGGAGCGAATGCCGGTGGCGTGGGCGGAACGACTTCGACGAGCACCGGCGGAACGACTTCGACGAGCACCGGCGGAACGACTTCGACGGGCACCGGCGGAACGACCTCGGCCGGGATGGGCGGAGCAACTTCGACTGGCACGGGGGGATCGCTCGCAACGGGCAAAGGCGGCGCGACCTCGACCGGCACGGGAGGCACGATCTCAGGGGGCACTGGCGGCATCACAGTCAGCGCCACGAGTGGCGGGACGGCGGCTGGAACGGGGGGGATGACTTCCACTGGTTCTGGAGGAACGACGGCAACGGGCTCGGGTGGCAAGACTTCAAGTGGGACGGGCGGCACGACTCCCGGTACCGGTGGAACGGCTTCTGCAGGCACGGGTGGAAGCACGGGCGGTGCGCCGGTCACCGTCTATCAGGTAATCCAGGGCCACGATGGCGATGCCGATCCGGACGACAACCTCGCCCAACTGACGGGCATGATGGCCATCTATCACAACAAGACCCTCTACCCCGGGCAGATTGAGATGATCGGCCTTGTGTTCGCCGACACCACCGTCGGGCACAAGAGCAACATGAAGGGATCCGGAGCCGGGCACGGGAACTGGCTGTTCTTCCAGCAGTACTCCACGCCGGCCCTGGGCGATTCCTCGCGCGCTTGGTATCTGCCTGCCAACATTCACGACAGCGTCCAACAAAGTTGGGACTTCGCCGCCACGCAAGTGTCCCAGTTGTCGACCGGCGGGCAGATGGTCTACAGGACGCTCAAGGTTGCCCTGGACAACACGGACGCCGGCAAGCACTACCGGGTGGTCTTCGCCGCTGGCGGCGGACATAACTCACCCTACGAAGCGATCCAGTTGTTGCGCAAGAGCACGACACCCGTCTACCCCGACGCTCAGATTCTTGCCCACTTCGCCATCGTTCAACACAGCGACTGGAACATGGACAACACGAACGAGGCGGGTGTGCTGGCCGGAACACTTCCGTTCACCATCCGAATCTCGGACCAGAACGCGACATCAGGCCCCGGCATGTGTGGAATAGAACCCGCCCTGGCCAAGACCTCGGCTCAATTCATCAAGTCCTCGCGCGTGGCGCGCGGCGTGCAGGCGCCCGACCAGGCCATGCCGGGCTTCGGTCCGACCACCGACTGCTCCGATGCTGGCGGGTCGGACTTTGCTTCGACTCCATCGCTGATGGAGTCGAATTGGAACACGCGGAACAATCGCGCGAGCGCAATCAGCTACAGTGCCTTCAACACGGCAAAGATCACGTCGATTCTGCAGTGAAAAACGGTGTGGATCCGATGCTGGCATGTCCCGGCTAGGGGGATAGCAACGTCAGCACGGCCGTGCAGGCCGCGCGGCCGTCGTCGCTACATGCGAGGGATGGCGAATCGGTTCCGTTCGTTTGGTACGTGCAGGTCCGGAGCACCGCCTTGCCGTGGCCGGCCACCCCCGCATCCGTCACGACCGTGAACCCGCGAGCATTTTTT
>JADGRD010000671.1 GCA_017881285.1 Pseudomonadota bacterium
CGTCCGCCTCCGCGCGGCCTACAAGGGCACCCACGATCCCGAGGCGGCTGGGGTCGTGGAGGTGGACCCTCCCCCGATCTTTGAGTAACCTTCCTAGAGGGACCAACCGTGGCGGACTTCGATCTCAAAGCCAAGCGCGAACGGGACACGCCTGCCCTCACCAACACCAGCGAGGCCGCCGCGCCGCTCACCCCGCTCTTCGACGACGTGTCGATCCCCAACCCGGCGGTCGAGCCCGGCCCCATCCTGACCCTGTCGGCCGAGGAAATTACCCGCTTCTTCGTGCGCTCGCGCCGCGACCAGGACACCGAACGCTGGGACGTGCGCCTCGATGCGGCCCTGCGCGAGATCCTGGAGCGCGCCAACGACTTCGTGCCCTCCGAGGCGGGCGGCATCCTGCTCGACGATCCACGCGCCACGCTGGCCGGCGTGCGCTCGCCGCGCTTGACCTTCATCGCGGTCTACGGTCCCGACTCCGCCCAGCTCCTCGGCAAGCGCATCTCTTCCGACCGCGGTTTCACCGGGCGCATCTATCGCACCGGCCTGCCCTACCGCAGCGATCACCTGGAAGCCGACGATCCGCTCCTCGAGTTCCCGGGCCGGAGCTCCGGCACGGCTCCGGCTTCGGTCATCGGGGTTCCCGTCCTGGTCGGCGATTCCATCTGCGGCGTGCTCGAGCTGACCAACCGCCGCTCGGGCAGCCCCTATTCCGCGCGCGACAACGAGCTCTTGCGCATCTTTGCGGCGTACATGTCGTCGTCGATCCAGAACGCCCTCGACGCCTTGCGCGCCCGCGCCCTCGCCCGCCTCGATCACCTGACCGGCCTGTTCAACAGCCGCTATTTCCACGTGCGCCTGCAGGACGAGATCGCCCACGCCGACCACAACGGCACCGATCTGTCGCTGCTCTTCATCGATCTCGACTACTTCAAGGCCATCAACGATCACTTCGGGCACGTGGCGGGCAGCTGGACCCTGCGCGAGGTGGCGCGCCTGCTGGCCGAGAACGCCCCGCCCGCGACCGTGCTGGCCCGCTATGGCGGCGACGAGTTCGTGGCCATCTTGCCCGGCGCGGATCTGCAGCGCGCCTCGCAGACCGCCGAGCTGCTCCGCCGGGTGATCGAGGAGGCAACCTTTTTCGACGCCGACACCGAGGCGGTCGAGACGGCCCAACCCCTGCCTGGCGTGCGCGCGTCCATCGGCGTGGCCTCGTACCGCGACCACCTCGCGCCGAGCGGGAACCAGCGCCGCCGCGAGAATCTCCTGCTGCGCCTCGCGGACACGGCCATGTACCGGGCCAAGGCCAATGGCCGTAACCGCATCGAAGTGGCGGAGGCGGAGGACTAGGATGAAGACCACGCTGCATGTGTTGGCCGCGGGTGCCGCGCTTCTCGCCGGTTGCTTCCAGGACAGCACCGCGCAACACAGCACCTTCTTGCCCCTCGACTACGAGGCGAGATTCCAGGCCGTGCGCACCTGCCGCGCCGTCGCCGGCCACGGTCTCGGCTACCAGCGGGTGCTGGCGAACGACGTGGCCCAGGCTCCCTACACCACGGGTAGCTATCCTCTCCCCACGGGGGCCGTGGTGGTGGCCGAACAGCACGCCGAATCGTCGTGCACCAGCCTGACCGGCTTCTACCTCATGGCCAAGGAGAGTCCCGGCTACGACACCGCGACCGCCGACTGGCACTGGCAGCGCCTTGACGCCAACCAGCGTGTGCTGGAGGACGGACGGTTGCAGAAATGCTCCTCCTGCCACGCCCCGGCGCCGTGCAACGACTATCTCTGCTCGCCGCCGTAACCGCCGTGATCGCGAAGCAGCAAGCGCCCTACGGCGCGTGGCCTTCACCGCTGAGCGCCGAGGCCGTCGCGGCGGGCAGCGTGCGTCTTTCCGGGCTCTGGCTCGAGGGCGCCGATCTCTATTGGACGGAAAGCCGGCCGCTCGAGCAGGGCCGCCTGACGCTATTGCACCGGAACGGCGATGGGCTCGTCCGAGAGATCGTGCCGGCGCCGTATTCCGTGCGCTCGCGCGTGCACGAGTACGGCGGCGGCGCTTTCGCCGCGAGGAACGGCCTGGTGATCTTCGCCAACGACAGCGACCAGCGGCTCTACCGCGCCGGCCCCACCGGCCCCGTGCCACTGACCGCCGCGGGACCTGACCGCTACGCCGATCTGCAGTTCGGCCACCGGGGTGACCGCCTGCTCTGCGTGGTCGAACGCGCCCGCGAAGGCGGCGAGCCCGAGAACTTCCTGGCGGCCGTCGCACTCGCCACGGGCGAAGTGACCCCGCTGGTGCGCGGGGCGGACTTCTACGCCTTTCCGCGCCTCGATCCCGCGGGCCAGCGCCTGGCCTTCCTCTGCTGGAACCATCCCGCGATGCCGTGGGATGCGTGCGAGCTACAGGTGGCCGAGATCCGCGCGGACAGCTCGCTCGCCACGCCGGTCAAGGTGGCGGGCGGCGAGGGGGAAGCCATCTTCCAGCCCGAGTGGTCGCCCAAGGGAGAGTTGACCTTCGTCTCGGATCGCAGCGGATTCTCCAACCTCTACCGGCTCGATCCGGACGGCGCCGTGACCTGCATGTGCGAGATGGCGGCGGACTTCGCCGCGCCGCTGTGGGTATTCGGCCTATCCACCCATGCCTGGCTCGACGAGCGCAATCTCGCCTGCCTGTTTCAGCAATCGGGCTTCTGGCACCTCGGCACCCTGGACTCTGCGACCGGCCGGCTGGAGGTCGTGGACACGGATCTCACAGAGATGGGCCCCATCTTCGCCGCCGAGGGCCGCGCCGTATTCCTCGGTGGGTCCGCGAACCAGGCAACTGCGATCCATTCCTTCGAGGGAAGAACCCGCGCGATACGCCTGGTTCATTGCCCCGCCGAAACCCCGCTCGCGCCCGAGGCCATCGCGCAGCCCCGCGCCTTCGATTTCCCGACCGCGGACGACCAGACGGCGCACGGCCTGCTCTACCTGCCGCACAACCCGGAGTACGAAGCCCCCCCTGACCGCGTGGGAAGCCCGCAGGCTTTGCCTGCGGCGGACCATCGCGGGAGGGTTTGGGAACCCTCCCAGGGTTCCCATGTCAAC
>JADGRD010000672.1 GCA_017881285.1 Pseudomonadota bacterium
CTCGTGGATCCCATGTGTGGCTCGGGCACCATCGCCATCGAAGCCGCGGCCCGGGCGCGCGGCATTGCGCCAGGCGCGGGCCGCGCCTTCGCCTTCGAGCGCTGGCCCAGCCACGACGAGGCGATCTGGCAGAAGGTGCGCTCGTCGGTCGGGAAGGAAACGCCGCCGGCGGGGCCCATCTTCGCCTCCGATCGCGACGCGCAGGCGGTGGAGATGGCCAGGCGCAATGCAACCCGTGCGAACGTGGCAGGCGATATTCGCTTCGCGGTCGCGGCTTTCGGCGATGGCGAGATCCCCGACCCGCCGGGGCTCGTCGTCATCAATCCTCCCTACGGCCATCGGCTGGGGCAGCGGCAGCAGGCATACCGCCTGGCGCGCGGCCTGGGCCAGACCTTGGCGTCACGCTGCCGCGGCTGGCGGGCCGCGGTGCTCTGCCCCGATCCCACCTTCGTGGCGGCCGTGGCCGCGGGCGCCCGGCGGAAGCCCGCCCAGACCCACGTGCTCCGCAATGGCGGCCTGCACGTCCACCTTGCGCTGTGGGAACTTTTGTGATGGGAACCCTGAGAGGGCACCCCTTTCAAGGTGTTCACGGGGCCAATTCCGAAACCCTCCCCCGACGGCTCGTCCTTGCCCAGATCCTACGGAGATCGGATCGGAAGGATGAACAGGGAGGAACGGAGGATCAGAGGGAGCAAGAGTTGGGTTTACGAGACGGCGGAGCCCGGACCGAGGTACCGGTGGACCTCGATGCCAGCCGCGATGATCTGTCCGGCAAGCTCATTCTGTCTCTGTTTCTCTGTTCCTCCCTGTTCCATCTCCGGCCCGAGCTGACCGGACCCGCCACGCCGAAGCCAGCGAAGCGTAGGCTCCGCACGCGTCTGTGACTCCTCGCTACTTCTTTTGGTAGGTGCCCACCCATTCGGCGCGCGCCAGGACGTGGCCGTGCATGGCTTTCTCGAGCGCGGCCTTGGTGGGTTTCTTCAGATCGGGCAGGACGGTGTCGAGCGCAAAGAGCCTGTGAAAGTAACGATGGCGGCCGATGGGCGGGCAGGGGCCACCGTAGCCGGTGCGCTTCCAGTCGTTGATGCCCTCGAGCGTACCGGATGGAAGGCTCTTGGGCGCGACGGCCTCGGGCAGCTCGGTGGTCTGCGGCGGGAGGTTGTAGAGCACCCAATGGACCCAGGTCATCTTGGGCGCGGCCGGATCGGGCGCGTCGGGATCGTCGATGATGAGAGCCAGGCTCTTGGTTCCGGCCGGCAGATCGGCCCACGCGAGCGGCGGCGAACGATCGCCGCCCTGACAGGTGTGCTTGGCCGGGATGTCACCGTTCGCGGGAAAAGCGGGCGACGATACGCGCATGGCAGACTCCTTGGCGGCGCTGTTTCCGGCCGCTCCACAGACCAGAGCGAACGCGATGACCTCGATTCGGCGAACTGGCATGGCGAAGCTCACGCCGTAAGCAGAATCCCAAGTTCCAGCAATGTCAAACGTGTAGGCCAAGTCGCCTTACCAGGCGATGGAAGTTGCCGCGATCCATGCCGAGGGAGCGAGCCGCGGCGGCGAGGTTGCCCTGGTGCTCGGTCAAGGCCCGCTCGACGAGCTCCCGCTTGTGCGCGGCCGACGACTCGCGCAGGCTCCGCTGCCGCGCGCTCGGCGCGGACGAGGCGCGCTCCGGTGCGGGCAGCTCGGCCTGGCCCAGGTCGGCGACGAGGTGGCGGCCGGAGATGACAATGGGCTCGCCCCGCGGCACCACCGCGGTCTGGCGCAGGACCACCCGCGAGATCACGTTTTCCAGCTCGCGCACGTTGCCCGGCCACGGGTATCCCAAGAGCGCGTCGATGGCGCTCCTGTCGAGACGAACCGGCCCCACGCCCACGCGCCGGCGGGCGACGTCGCAGAAGTAGCCACCCAGGAGCGCGATGTCCTCGCCGCGCTCACGCAGGGGCGGCACGGCCAGCGGGTAGACGTTCAGGCGATGGAAGAGGTCGGCGCGGAAGCGGCCCGCGGCCACCTCGGCGGGCAGGTCGCGGTTGGTGGCGGCGAGCACGCGTACGTTGACCTTGAGGGTGCGATCGGCGCCGACGCGCTGGATCTCGCCTTCTTGCAGGGCGCGCAGAAGCTTGGGCTGCACGGTCAGGGGCAGCTCGCCGATCTCGTCGAGAAACAGGGTGCCGCCGTCGGCGACCTCGAACTTCCCCGGCCGGTCGTTGGTCGCGCCAGTGAAGGCCCCGCGCACGTGGCCAAACAGCTCGGCCTCGGCCAGGGTTTCGGGCAGGGCGGCGCAGTTGACGTGGATGATGGGCTCGTGCCGTCGCGCCGAGGCCGTGTGCACCGCGCGGGCGACCAGTTCCTTGCCGGTGCCGGTCTCGCCGTGGATGAGCACGGAGAAATCAGAGCGCGCGACCAGGTCGATTTCGCGGCGCAGGCGCACGATGGCCAGGCTGGTGCCGATGATCTCGCTGCCCTCCATCATGGCGTCGCGCATGAGATCGCGCACCACCAGGCCGCGGTGCTCGGCCGCGTGTTCGAGCGCGGCGATGAGCTGGGCGGTGCGCAGCTCGGCCGCGGCCAGGGCCGCGACCGCGGTGAGAAAACGCATATCGATCCCGTCGAAGGCTTTCGGGTCCAGGGCGTCCGCGGTGAGCGCGCCGACCAGCTCGCCGTGCACGAGGAGCGGACAGCCCAGGCAGGCGTGCACCCGGTGGAGCGCGCCCTCGTCGTGCTCGAGCTGGCCGTCGAAGGGGTCGGGCAGGCTGGTGTCCGAGGGAAAGAACACCGGCTCCCGCGAACGACAGATGATCTCCAGGCGGGGATGATCGCGCAGCGGATAGGGCTTGCCGCTTGCCGCGGGCGAGAGCCCGAGGGTCACCACGGGCAACAAGGTATCGCGCTCCAGGCGCATCACCGTCGCGGCGTCGTAGGGGATCACACGGCGCAGGGACTCGAGCAGCCGCCGGCTGCGATCCGAGGCTGAAAGGCCGGTGGCGAGGTCGAGGGAGATCTTCACGACAGCGTCGAGCTGATCCACGGTTGTCACTATGACATCATGTTGTCGATGTGACAACTCGGGGAATGTTGTCA
>JADGRD010000673.1 GCA_017881285.1 Pseudomonadota bacterium
GGCTACTACCACGCCCAACACGCCCGGAGAGCGTTTATAACGATTACGGCCCGGCCACCCACCCGCCGTCCAGGTGCCGCCAGCCCCCTGCCGCGCGAAACCCATCTGATCGCTGACGGATGCTATTCTCGTAGGCCGTGACCCGCCCGTGGACGCCATACTTCCATGATACCTATGGTCCGCCGCCATAGCCGCCCAGCTCGAGGCCGTTCGATCGGGCACCCAGGCGCCGCCCCGGGTGTAGTACAAGCCAGGGTGGCGACGGAGTGGTCAACGTCTCTCGCGATGGTAATTGAGCCGGCGAGCGTCACCCAATAAGGAGATCGATTATGGGCGAAGGAAAGACAACGGGCCATCCCGGAAAACACGAACCGGGGAAAGGCTCGGCTCCTCACGGAGACCCGAAACCTGTGGCTGGCGGTGACTGGGCGCGACGCCTGAGCTTCGATCTGTCAACGAAGACCATGGGGGCGCTCGTTCTCGTGGGCGTTTCCTTCTGGCTGCTCGTCCGCCTCTGGCCCGTTCTTCTCGTGCTCGTCGTCGCCCTCCTCGTGTCCGGCACCTTGAGCCCCGCCGTCCGCTGGCTCGAAAAAAGACGCCTGCGGCGCGGGCTCGCCATCGCAATCGTCTTCACGGTCTTCTTCATCCTCGCGCTCCTGTTCGTCGTCCTCACCATCCCGACCCTGGTGTCGCAGTCGGTGGTGCTCCTCGATCGTGAGCCCGCGCAGCGCGTGCGGCTCGCGGACTATCTCGCCCGCTCTCATCTTAGCGCCCCGCTCGCGGTCTGGCTTCGGGGCCTCAAGCCCGACGCGCTGACGGGCGTTCTCGGCGCAGCGGCGTCCGCCTATTCCCGGCGCTTCTTGACTGCGATTGCGTTGGGCGTGAGCGCCCTCTTCCTCGGGCTCTACATCATGATCGACCGCGACCGGCTCCGGGGCGGGCTCTTCGCCCTCGTCCCCCGCTCGCACCACATCCGGCTCTCGCGCATCATGATGAGCCTCGAGACAATCGTCGGCGCGTACATCCGGGGACAGCTCATCACGTGCCTGTTGATGGCGATCTTCACGTTCGTGCTTCTGTTGGCGTGCGGCGTGAAGAACGCCCTGGCGATCGCGGCGTTCGCCGGTCTCGCGGACGTGCTGCCCTACATCGGCCCGCTTTTCTCGGTGGGGCCGGCGGTCGTCGCGGCGATGTCGCGCGGGCCCGTCGTTGCCATCGCGGTTCTCCTCCTCATGCTCGCGTACGAGGAGTTCGAAAGCCGGGTGCTCGTTCCCCGGATCTATGGCCGGGCCCTGCGCCTTCCCTCGTCCGTCGTCCTGTTCGCGCTCCTGGCTGGCGGTACCCTGATGGGGATCCTCGGCGCGCTCCTCGCGCTGCCCGTCGCCGCCACGGTGAGGATGCTCATAGAGGAACTGCGGGTGGAACTGCCCGGGGAGCAGGAGCAGATCGAAGACACCCGCCTGCGCGAGGCTGACGACCGCGGCGAGGAAGAGTACGAACGCCGGACCGAAGGGGTGGGTGTGGAGCAGGCCGCCGCCATCGCCACCGAAATCTCGCGGGACCGGCGGGAGGAAGAGACGAGTACACCGGAAACGGTCGGCGAGACTACCGAGAGCGGGAAAGCAGTTGGAAAGGAGATGCCGACGACCCCAGCCGACAAGAAATAGGTGCGGAGTCAAATTGTGAGCAAGTAACTGCTAGAAGTTGATGTGGATAGTCATTTCAAGCGCCATATTGCCGTGGCCGAAACGCATCCGCATGCAAATGTCCGATAAGGAAAATTACGTTAACTACAGAGACCTACACGTCAATCTGCCCCAAATTATCCCTATCCCAGAAAACTCGGCGACCGGAAACTGCGGCTCACGGATGCGGATGTCTGCAGGCCGATCGCGACGAACGGGTCAGGTTGTTCCCTTTCCGCGCCGAAGGAAGTGCACCACCACGCTCACGATGGCCGCCAGCACGAGGACGTGAATCGCCACGGAGGCGACGTGGAAGATGGCAAAACCGAGAATCCAGGCAAGAGCCAGAATGACCGCCAGAGCAATGAACATCGTGATCCCCTTTCGCGCACGCCCCACTTTTGATGCCAACTGGCACCTCTGCGGAAACTGCCCGATGGGGAGTAATGCATCCGGCATGCCGTCCGCGAGAAACGGGCCATCCACGACGGAAAGTCACGCAGCCAAGGGCGACTCGTAGCGCCATCCCGGAGCGTGGTACCACCGGTCAGTCAATATGAAGTGCAGCTCCAATCACTTCGGAGCTGACCACGGGACCGTGTGCCGCGGTAGCGCGTGCATAGGCATTTCGATCGGCTTCTCGGCGCCCGTCAAGACCTCCAAAATGACCGATAATACTTCTTGTAAACTACGTCGCGGCCCGTCATGCTAATTAGCCCTCTACCCGGCACCAGGCGTGTCGCCAAGGCCGCGCTGATCTCCGCCGTCCCGCCGCTGATGCTGAAGACGGCGGCCAATCCCGGCGGCCTCCCATCGAGGTGTTCGACGGCATTCGCGCCGGCTCGATCGCCGACCGTTCCAAGTTCTACCGGGAACTCGCCAGCGGCCCGTTCTTCGGCTTCAATCCGCCGGGTGCGAAGGTTTCACAGGGCATGATCGACTGGTTCTGGCTGCAGGGAATGCAGGCCGGTCACAAGAACACGCTCGATTGCATCAAGGCGTTCTCCGAGATGGACTTCACAGAGGATCTCAAGAAGTTCGACGTGCCGACGTTGATCGTCCACGGCGATGGAGCATAGGCGTTTCAAGCGCCATCTTTCCTTCACCGAATCGCATCTGCAGCAAATGTCTGATAAGGGACATTACGTTAACTACAGAGACCGCGCGCGTGCTCGATCTCGACGCCCCGGGTATAGGGGGAGATTGGCGTGTAGGTGTCTGCAGTTGACGTAATGCTTCTTGTCGGACATTTTTGTGGATGCGATTGGGTGAAGGCAAAAGGGCGCTTGAAGCGCCTATGCTCCGCCGCGCACGGGTGCTGCACTTTCGTACTACACAGCGCTTTCGCTAGCGCCCATGGGATTGAATCCCAACACTTTGATTGGGCGCTGGCCGG
>JADGRD010000674.1 GCA_017881285.1 Pseudomonadota bacterium
AACGAGGCGGCGACCATTGCGTACGAGTAATAGAGAATCCTGCGCGCGACCACCTCGGCCGAGGTGACGACCGGCAGCATCGGCACGCCGGCGGACGCGTAGTCGTCGCGGAACCGGATCGCCAGCGCCCAGAAGTGCGGAGGGGGCCACAGGAACACGCGCAGGAACAGGATCGCCGCCGGCCAGCCGATGGTGCCGGTCACCGCAGACCACCCGATCAGGACGGGGAAGCAGCCCGCGGCGCCCCCGATGACGATGTTGGACGGCGTCCGCCGCTTCAGGGCGAGCGTGTAGACGAAGACGTAGAACAGGATCGCTGCATCCGCCAGCAGGGCAGACGCCCAGTTGACCGTCGTACCGAGGAGCACGGTCGCCATCGCGCCCAGGACCATGCCGAACCGGAGAGCGGCCGCCGGGGAGATCTGGTGTTGGGCGAGCGGCCTTCGCCGTGTCCGCCGCATGACGACGTCGATGTCGCGGTCGAGGTAGCAGTTGATGGTGTTCGCGCTGCCGGCGGCCAGCGACCCGCCCGCGAGCGTGAGCAGCACGGTCTGGGGCGCGGGCACGCCGCCCGCCGCGAGCATCATCGCGGGCACGGTGGTGACCAGCAGCAGCTCGATGATCCGCGGCTTGGTGAGCGAGAGGTAGGACCGGGCGACGGCGCCGAGACCGCGGGAGCGGGTCGAGGTAAGCGTCGTCACTCAGAGCCTTCCAGGCGAATCGGCAACCGGCCGGTGCGCGGGCCTGCAGGGTTGGTCGCCCCTGCGACGGGCGTCGCGCACCGCGAGTGTAAGCCAGACCTCACGGCCTTTACCGGCACACGCCTGCTCGTTCCCCCCCATCACGCAGGAAGGCGGCGTCGCGCGCGGCCGGCTGAAGCCGTCACCGCCGTCGTGTTGGGTGCCCGCGGCCCCGCCGAGACGCGAGTAACCGGCGGGGTCGGTGGGCAACTTGTCGGTGCTCAGCGATAGCGTCCATTCGCAGAGGAGAGGAGCCGTTGCCGTGGTGAGCACTCAGGAAGAATCCTCCCCCGCGGCCCCCCAGCCGCCTCAGGAGAAGTCCCAGCCGGGCTGGACGAACGATCTCGACCGCAGGGCTGTGGACGTCGCTCGGGGGCTGGCGATGGATGCCGTCCAGGCGGCCGGCTCGGGCCACCCGGGAACGGCGATGAGCCTGGCCCCGGTCGCGTATCTGCTTTTCCAAGAGTTCCTGCAGCACGACCCGACGGATCCGGAGTGGCTGGGCCGCGACAGGTTCGTGCTCAGCGCCGGGCACGCCAGCCTCACGCTGTACATCCAGCTGTACCTGTCCGGCTACGGCCTCACGATCGAAGATCTCAAGCTGCTTCGGCAGTGGGGCAGCCTCACGCCGGGGCACCCCGAGCATGGGCACACCTTGGGTGTCGAAACCACGACAGGGCCGCTCGGCCAGGGGGTCGGAAACGCCGTGGGCATGGCGATGGCCTCGCGGCGCGAGCGTGGCCTGCTGGATCCGGACGCGCCGGCCGGCCAGAGCGTGTTCGACCACACCATCTACTGCATCGCGGGTGACGGATGCATGGAGGAGGGCGTGTCGAGCGAGGCGTCCTCGCTGGCCGGACATCAGCGGCTGGGCAACCTCATCCTCCTCTACGACAACAACCACATCTCCATCGAGGGCAACACCGACGTCGCGTTCAGCGAGGATGTCCTCAAGCGGTACGAGGCCTACGGCTGGCACACGCAGCAGGTCGACTGGGCTGAGGATGTCGCGGCCATGCGTGCTGCTCTCAGTGCCGCCCGCCAGGAGCGCGACCGCCCCTCGATCATCTCGATCCGGTCGATCATCGCGTGGCCGGCTCCGCATGCCCAGAACACCGGAAAGGCCCACGGTGCTCCCCTGGGCGCCGAAGAGGTGGCCGAGACCAAGAAGATCCTGGGTCTGCCGCCCGGTGAGACGTTCTCCGTCCCCGACGAGATCATCCTGCATGCTCGCGCGGTGATCGACCGGGGCCGCGCGGCGGCGGGGGAATGGGAAAAGCGCTACGCGGCGTGGCGGGCGGCCAATCCACAGCGGGCTGACCTGCTCGACCGGATGATCGAACGCCGCCTGCCGGATGGCTGGGAGAAGGCGATCCCGGTCTTCTCACCCGACCCGAAAGGCAAGGCGACACGGGTGGCGTCCGGGGAGATCCTGAACGCACTTGGGCCGAAGCTGCCCGAGCTGTGGGGCGGCTCGGCCGACCTCGCCGGCAGCAACAACACCACCATGAAGGGCGCGAAGTCGTTCCTCCCGACCGAGGCGGACGACCGCGGCCCCTACGGGCGCACGCTGCACTTCGGCATCCGCGAGCACGCGATGGGCTCGATCATGAACGGGATAGCCCTGCACGGCGGCACCCGGGTTTACGGCGGCACGTTCCTGGTGTTCAGCGACTACATGCGGCCGCCGGTGCGGCTTGCCGCCCTCATGAGGCTGCCCGTCACCTACGTCTGGACGCACGACTCGATCGGGCTGGGAGAAGACGGCCCGACCCATCAGCCGATCGAGCAACTGTCCGCGCTCCGCGCGATACCGGGGCTGGACATCGTGCGGCCTGCCGATGCCAACGAGACCGCCGTGGCCTGGCGGACGATCCTCGAGCGGACGCACTGCCCGGCCGGCTTGTGCCTGACTCGGCAGAACCTGCCGACTCTCGACCGCGCCAAGTACGCCTCCGCGGAGCACACCGCGAAGGGGGCGTACGTGCTGGCCGAGGCCAGCCAGCACCAACCACAGGTGGTCTTGATCGCGACCGGCTCCGAGGTGGAGATCGCGCTGGCGGCACGCGAACGGCTGGAGGGCGAGGGCACCCCCACGCGCGTCGTGAGCATGCCCTGCCGCGAGTGGTTCGACGAGCAGGAGCCGGCCTACCGGCAACGCGTGCTCCCGCCGTCGCTGAAGGCGAGGGTCAGCATCGAGGCCGGCGTGGCGCATGGATGGCGCCACATTGTGGGCGAGGCGGGCGAGTGTGTCTCGTTGGAGCACTTCGGCGCGAGCGCTCCGTACAAGGTTCTCTATGAGCAGTTCGGACTGACCCCTGACCGCGTGGTCGCCGCCGC
>JADGRD010000076.1 GCA_017881285.1 Pseudomonadota bacterium
CGAGCCCGACGGTGACCGGCTCGCCTTCGTGCAGCTCTACCTGCTCGTCTTCGCCGCTTTCGGCTTCGCGCTGTCGAGCTACTTCGTGCTCATGACCGGCGAGGCACGGTTCGTCGCACTGGCGCCCATCGCGCTCGCCATCGGCGCGCTGCTCGACGAGGCCCTGGAAGGCCGGCGGGCCGAGCCCGTGCTGGGGTTGCTGGTGGCCACGGGCACCATGGTCGTGGCGCGTGACTTCGTGCTGGGGCCGGAGGAGCTGGTTTCGGTCCACACCTTGGCCAAGGTGCGCTGGCCGCCGACCGTGAAGATGGGACCCGCCTTCATCGCGGTGGGGGCGCTCTTCGCGGGCGGTATCTACGCCGGTCTGGCCACGCGCGGCCGTGCCCTGGGCCGCGTGGCCCTGCGCGACATCGGCAAGGCCGGCGCCTGGCGCCGGCGTATCGAACGCGCCGTGGTCGAGGCCGGCCGCTACGGCATTCAGATCGCCGTGCTGACGGCCGTGGTGTTCAGCGCGGTGCTGGCGCACCACCTGGTGCCCACGCTGTCCAAGCACCTCTCGTTCAAGCCGCTTCTCGAGAGCTACACCAAGTTCGCCCGGCACGGCGAGAAGATCGGTCGCTACAAGGTCGAGGCCCAGGGCGCAGGCTTCTACAGCCATCGCGAAATGACCGACCTGCCCACGCCGGACCGCGTGGCCAACTTCCTGCGCGGCGGTGAGCGCGTGTTCGCCCTGGTCTCGGCCACGGACCTGGCCGCCCTCGACGCCGCGCTCAAGACCGCGAACGTCAACTACTTCGTGGTCGACGGCTCGTCCTCGCGTTTCCTGCTTCTCTCCAACCGGCTGGAGGCTGGCGAGAAAGAGGAGAATCCGCTCAAGAAGGACGTGTGGATGGCGCCGCAATTGCCGAGGGTGGTACCGGCGGAGCCCAGTGCGGCGGGCGGCGAGGCCGCGCAGAAGAGCGAGTGGCCCGACCAGAGCGCCCCGTGGAAGTGGCGCGTGTCGGCCCGGACCATGTTCGAGGACGCCATCGAGCTGGTGGGCGCCGATTTTCCGGCCTCAATGCGCCGGCCGGGCACCATTCCGCTGAGCCTCTATTTCCGCGTGCACAAGAAGCCGAAGCCAGGCTTCCGGGTCTTCGTGCACTTCGACGCGCCCGGCGAACCGCGCCTGCTGGGCGACCACGCCCTGCTCAACGGCACTTTCCCTACAGACTATTGGTTGCCGGGCGAGTACATTCGCGATACGTACGATGTCGAGGTTCCGCTGATGACCACGCCAGCCGGAAAGTACACCCTGCTCATGGGATTCTGGCCGGGTGGCGAGGGCAAGCGGCTCAAGATCACGGCCGGCCACAACGACGGCGGTGATCGCACGCAGGTCGGGTTCATCGAGATCAAATAGCCATGCACAAGGAACGCCGCAAGCGCAGGACCGAGGTCACCCAGGAACGGCGGGCGGGACGCGAGCGGCGCGAGCACGAGCGCGTCTCGGTCTGCCTGGAAGTCGACTATCGCTCGGACGATACCTTCCTGTTCGCGTACATCACGGACATGTCGGCCATGGGCATCTTCATCCAGACCATGACGCCCAAGCCCCCTGGCACCCTGCTCAACCTGCGTTTTCGCACCAAGGACGGCAAGCGGCTGGATGTCCAGGGGCGGGTCATCTGGATCAACCAGCCACATGGCGCCGACAGCATCAACCCTGGGATGGGCGTACAGTTCGTGGACCTGACCGCCGGCGAGCGCGAGCAGATCATGGCCATGGTTCGCACCTTCGCCTACCTCGACGACGACGAAGAGAAGATCCGCGGCAATTCATAGAGTGCGGAACCCTGGGAGGGTTCCGCGCCTCCCGCGATGGACTGCGGCGAGCAAAGCTCGCCTTCGTCCACGCGATCACGCTCAAAAATTTGACAGATCGGCGGGCATGTTGAGACTCGGTCTATGAGGCCACGGATCCGTGCAACGAAGGTGACGCAGAGACGCGTGCTGCCCGAGCGCTCACGGCTGACGGTCAAGCGGACCGTGGCCGCGCTCCGGCGCAGCCGGGAGGCGCTCGTCGACCTCGAGAGCCAGCTCGGCGATCTCCTGGTCCGCCTGCGCGCATCGGGCGCGTCGCTCGACCACGGCGCGACGGATCGCCTGGCCCTTGCCAAGAACGACGCCGTGGCGGCCATGGCCAGCTTGGACGGCATGGGCGCGCTCTTCGGCTAGCCGCTCGCCGCGCGGGGGAAGCCGTCGTGGCAGAGGGCCAGGAGCCAAGGCAGTCGAGCCTGCGCGAGCCACTCGCGGCCTACGCGGCGGCGATTGCCATCGCCGCTGGCCTTTTCTGGGCGGGGCGCGCGGCGGGGTTCGTACAGCAGATCATGCACGGGCTCATCGCGTGCACGTTTCTCCTGGGGCCGCGGCTCGCGGCGCGAATCTCCGGCCGGGCCTTCGACGAGCGCGCGGCGGGCATCACCATCCACCCCGTGCTTCCCGGGCTGCGCGTGCTCGGCCTGGCGCTGCTGGTCACCTGGCCGGCCTTCGTGATCGGCTTCTTCCTCTACTACGGCGGGGTGTGCTCGGGTCAAGGCCCGTTGCGCGCGTGGGCGGAGGCGATGGCTCCCGTGTGCGTGCGCTGGCACGGGTGGGCCGGGTTTCACCTGCGGTTGCCCGACGGCTTCTGGGTCCTGCTCCTCTCGCAGATCCTGGTGGTGGCGGTGCCCGAGGAGATCTTCTTTCGCGGCTACCTGATGTCGCGCTTCGAGCTGCGCTGGCCGTCGCAGCGTCGCCTGCTCGGCGCGGCCGTGGGCTGGCCGCTCTTGCTGTCGAGCCTGCTCTTCGCGACCGGCCACTTCCTCGTCGATCTGGCGCCCGTGCGGCTTGCCGTCTTCTTCCCCGCCCTGGTCTTCGGCTGGATGCGCAGCCGCTCCGGCTCGGTCGCGCCCGGCGCCGTCTTCCACGCCCTGTGCAACGTGCTCTCCGAGATGCTCCACGACAGCGCTTTCTGAGCAGGAGAGGGCACAGAGCGGGAAGAGAACACAGAGGGCGGAGGTCGACGGCGGGGGCCGACGCGCTAAGCGCGGCGGGTGAGGGCCGTGATGGCCACGCAACTTTTCCCTGGGCTTGCCGAGACAAGGGTATGCGCAATTCACTTCTGTTGCTGGGGATGCTCGCGCTGCTGTCGCAGGCGGCGCGGGCCGAGAAGGCCAAGCTCGAGGGCGTCGTCAACCTCAACACGGCTTCGCCGGAGGAGCTGCGCCTGATTCCGGGCGTCGGCCCGGCGCGCGTGCGCAACATCCTGGCCTACCGCAAGGCCCATCCCTTCCGCACCGTCGATGAGCTGGCGCGCATCAAGGGCATCGGGCGCAAGACGGTGCGACAGTGGCGCTTGCACTTGGCGGTGGGCGGGCCGTCCACCGCGCAGAGGGTGGTGCGACCCGAGCAACCTTCCGTGCCGCCGGAGCAGCTCGGAAAGCCCGCCCCGGTGGCCAAGCCGATCCCCCGCCCGCCGGTCAGGCCCGTGGTGCCGCCACGCCCGGCGCTACGACGGGGCGAGCCCGCTCACGCCTGGGCCCTGCGCGCGCCGGGCGTCCACTGTCTGCCGCTGCGCTAGTCATTGTCGATGGGAACCCTGACAGGGTTAGCTCTGCACTCGGCACCCCCACCCACCCTGCCACCCCCTCACTGCGCTCGGCCTCGCCATTCCCTCCCGCGCTCTGGCTTGGCCGGGCAAAGCCCGGCTACGCCTACGCGAGCGCTGAACTTGCCGTAGCCAGGCGGGCGGTGTAGTCCCAAGCGGTGACCATCCTTCGCGTTCCCTTGGGCGACCGCAGCTATGACGTTCACATCGGTGCGCTGACTCCCGAGGAGATGGCCGAGCGCCTCGCCGAGGCGGTGGGCAAGCCGAGCGGCGTGGCCCTGCTCGTTGACGAGCACGTGGCCGAGGTCTCGCCGCGCGTGGCGCCGCTCTTGGCCGCCCTCGCGGCCCGTCTGCCTCGCGCGCAGATGTTCCGCCTGCCTCGGGGCGAGTCCGCGAAAAACCTGGCGGCCGTCGAACGCACATGCCAGTGGCTCGCCGAGAGCGGCTACGACCGCGGCAGCGCGATCGTCGGCGTGGGTGGCGGGGCGGCCACGGATCACGCGGGGTTCGTCGCCGCGATCTATCTGCGTGGCATTGCCTTCGCGCTCTGCCCGACGACCTTGCTCGCGGCCGTGGATGCCTCGGTGGGTGGCAAGACCGGCGTGGACATCCCGGCCGGCAAGAACCTGGTGGGCGCTTTCCACCAGCCGCGCGTCGTGGTGGCGGACCTCGGTTTTCTCGGGACGTTGCCCAGTCGTGAGATCGCAGCGGGCATGGCCGAGGTAGCCAAGGCCGGGCTCATCGCGGACGCGGAGCTCTTTGCCAGCCTGGAAGCCAGCGCCGGCCCCGCGCTCGGCCCGGAGCAGCTCCCGGCCGCCGTGGTCGCCGCCGTGCGGGTCAAGATCGACGTGGTCAGCGAGGACGAACGCGAGAGCGGCCGCCGCGCCATTCTGAACTTCGGCCACACCTTGGGTCACGCGGTCGAGGCGGCGTCGGGTTACGAGCTCCTGCACGGCGAGGCGGTCAGCCTTGGCATGGTGGCGGCCCTGGCCCTGGGCGAGGCGCGCGGTGTGACCACGCCCGGCCTCGCCGCCCGCACGCGCTCCCTGCTCGCCAAGCTGGGGTTGCCCGTGGACGTGAAGGCGCGGGTGTCGCCAGCCGTGGTGGATCGCATCGAGGTGGACAAGAAACGCCGATCCGACAAGGTCCGCTTCGTGTTCGTTCCCCGGCCTGGCGAGGCCCTCCTGCACGACATCCCCCTCGGCGAGCTCAAGACCCAGCTTCTGGGCGCGATCTGAGCACGCTGACCAAAATGTAGGCAAAGGTCGCATAAGGTGGTACTATGTAGTCCAACATGGCATCACCGCGAAATGTAAGCCTTTTATTGGTCGTAGCGCTCGCGGCGGGCTGCTCGACGGCTAGCTCGCAAAGCATTCATGTGCCCGCGACCCAGGTACGATCCGCAGGAGCATTCCGCCCATCGGACTCGCACCCACGGAATACCGGTCGCGGTCCCGGAAGCCCGGTCGAGGAATCGCTGCACGGCCGGGGCATTCGTTTCGGCACCGACGGCTCGGCGCCCGCACTCTTCGCCTTCGTCCGCGAGCGCTTCGCCGAGGTCCCTGCCGAGCAATCCAGCCGGGGCGATGTGCTCTTCTTCGACCTGGGCAGCGGCTGCGGCGGCCACGCCGGGCTGGTCGAGACCGTCGAGCCCGCGGGCCGCATTGGCTTCCGCGAGCGGCGCGACGGCGACACCCGCCACAGCTACCTCACGCCACGAACGCCCTACCTGCGGCGCGATGGCCAGGGCCGCATCATGAACACCTTCCTGCGACCCAAGCGCATGGAGGACCCGCGCGAAACCGCCTATTTTGCGGGCGAAATGCTCTGCGCGGTCTTCCACGTCGAGAGCCCGCCGTAGCCCCTCGACAACGACCCGTTCTGCGCTTGCCACCCTGGCCACCTTGACCGACTCTATGGGGCATGATCACCACCTTGCGTGAAGCCAGGGCCGAGGCGCGAATCTTGCGTGAGCAGGGGGATTTCGCGCGCGCCCTCTCCGTCTATCACCACATCTTGCAGGCGGTTCCCCTCGATTACGAGGTGCGTACCCTGGTGGCCGACGCGCTCGTGGAGGCTGGCGCGCGCGACGCAGCCGCCCAGATCTATCGCACGGTGGCCATTCATGACATCCGGGCCGGACACCCGCTGCCCGCGCTGGTGGCCGGCCAGGCCCTGGTGAAGCTCGGATATCCCATCGACGAGATCGAGGCCCTGCTGGTCCAGACCTATGCCTCGGGCTCGCCCTACCTGGCCCGTTTCGCCATCCGCCCGGCGCCGGTCGATCCCAATACCAAGTTCGAGTCGGGGAGCGGCGCTCCCCCGAAGTCGCTGCAGCACGCGGCCGAGCAGGCCCAGCGCGCCGCGCTCGATCTCTCCGTCTACGTCGGCTACCAGGAGCAGTACCACCCGCTGCCCTTCCTCTCCGAGCTGACGCAGGAGTCATTTGTCGCGGTGGCGCGCTCGCTCGCCATCCTGCGCCTCAAGGACGGCCAGTTGGTCATGCGGCAGGGGGATGTGGGCGATTCGCTCTTCCTCGTCGGCAGCGGCGAGCTGCGCGTCTTCGTCGACACCCCGCAGGGGCCAAGGGACGTCGCCCGCCTCTTCGAGAACACCCTGTTCGGCGAGATGGCGCTGATCACCGGGCAGCCGCGCACGGCCTCGGTGGCGGTGGTGGGCGAGGCCGACGTCATCGAGGTACGCAAATCGGCCCTGCTGCAGATCATGCTCTCCGTTCCGGCGGTGCGCGACGCGCTCGACCGCTTCTCGCGCGAGCGGCTCATCAAGAATCTGCTGCAAACCTGCCCGCTCTTCGCGCCCTTCACCAAGTCGCAGCAGGGCGAGCTCCTGCGCCACTTCGAGGGCCACGAGATGGAGGCCGGGGTCGATATCATCACCGAGGGCGAGCCCGGCAAGGGTCTTTTCCTCATTCTCTCGGGCGAGGTGGACGTGATCACCGGCGCCACGGGCCCCTCGCCGGTCAAGGTGGCGCGCTTGAAGAGTGGCGACATGTTCGGCGAGATGTCCCTGGTCACCGACCAGCCCACGACCGCGACGGTGCGCGCGGCCGTGCCGACTACGGTGCTCTTCCTGGCCCGCGAGTACGTCGAGCGCCTGGCCGAGGCGGTGCCGGAGGTGGGCGCCTATTTCGAGAAACTGGCCATGAACCGCGCGCGCGACAATACCCTGCGCCGGGACGAGGACGCGGTGCCGACCGAGGCGGTCGACGTCGATCTCAGCGACATCATCCCGGTCTAATCGTCCCCCGCGGAATCTCGGCGTTCGCGCAGGCGCTCGAAGGCCTGCTGGCGCGCGCGTGGATCCGGATCGCGCAGCTCGCGGATGAGGCTATCGCGCGCCAGCCGGTCCTCGCCGCGGCGTTCCCCCATTCCAGCCTCGCCCCGCGTAGCGGGGAGAGGCCGCTGAGCGGAGCTCAGCGGGTGAGGGGCGGGCACAGCCTCGCCGAGATCAGCGGAGCTCAGCGGGTGAGGGGCGCCTGATCCAGCCTCGCCCCGCGCAGCGGGGAGAGGCCGCTGAGCGGAGCTCAGCGGGTGAGGGGCGCCTGATCCAGCCTCGCCCCGCGTAGCGGGGAGAGGCCGCTGAGCGGAGCTCGGCGGGTGAGGGGCGCCTGATCCAGCCTCGCCCCGCGCAGCGGGGAGAGGCCGCTGAGCGGAGCTCAGCGGGTGAGGGGTGCTCGGCGGGTGAGGGGCAGACACGCCAGCCCCTTTCGCCCAGAAGGCGTGCACGCGCTCAGCGCGCTCGATGCTGATGCGGGTTTCAGTGACCAGATCGAGCGCGGTGCGTGCCTGCCCCGCCTCGGTCGGGTGTTCGAGGAGCGCGATGAGGTCGGCATCGGTCCATTCGTCGGGCGAGACGCGCTCGCTCTGGGCCAACCGCGCCTTGAGCGCCAGGACGTCAGGGCGCGGATAGAAGGCGGTGCGCATCGGGCCGCGCACCGAGCGGAGCAGTCCCTGGCGCTCGAATTCGCGGACTTTGAATTCACTGGCGAAGCCGAGCACGGCGGCGGCCTGGCGGCGGGTCAGATGACCCTCGCAGCCGGCCGGCCGACGCAGGTGTTTGCGGGTCGCGGGTTGCACGTGTGACATCACCCTCGACGGTATACCGGCCCGGGCCGCGGGCAAGTTTTCGCCAAGTTCCATCGGGGTTCCATCGGCCACGGCCAGCGCCGCGCATCGGGGCTCCATCGGACTTGCCCTATCCCGCATCGTGGTTTCATCCGGGCTCGCCGGCTGCCAGATTTGGGGCGCAGCGGGCTCCCATCGGGGATCCATCGCGGTCTCAGCGGAGACAGGCCGGGCTCGCATCGGAGGTGACGGCCGTTCAGACCGGCTGCGTTCGCCAACCCGCGAGAAATGCTGCCGCGACGGCCTTTCCCAGTGCCGGGATGAGTCTTTGCGTTTGCCCGGCTTGACCGTTAAGCTCCCTGCACCGTGAGGCTCCCATGATGCGCGCGCTTCGCTACCTTGTCCTTGTGTGCATGCTGATCCTGTCGAGCGCCGCCTACGCCGGACCGAGGTCCGGCAGCAGCTTCGGCGGGCTCAGCGGATTCCGCTCGAGCTCGGGCGGTATCTCGCGCAGCCCTGCGGGCGGCCTCTCGCCCAGATCCTACAGCGGCCGGAGCAACTACGGCGGCGGGTCGAGCTTCATCTTTCTGCCCGGTTTCGGCTGGGGCGGCGGCTGGGGCGGCGGGGGCTGCGGGATGGGGGGAATGGGCAGCCTCCTGCTCATCGGCATCGTCTGCCTGGGTGCGGTGATGGTGGTGCGTTCGATCCGGCGCGCGGCCCGCCGCGGTGCCCTGACCTACGGCGCGAACAACGACGTGTACGACGACGCGGCCGAATCTACGGATCGTTCGTACGTCTACAAGGTGCAGCTCGGCCTCGGGCGTTCGGGCCGCGGCATCCAGAAGCGGCTCGAAGAATTCGCGAGCACGGGCGACACCTCGTCGGAAGCGGGGTTGGCTGAGCTCTTGCGCCAGACCGCTCTCGAGCTCATGCGCGAGAAGGACGCCGTCCGCTATGGCTTGGTCGAGTCCGGCGGGCCGTACAGCCTGACCAACGGCGAGGCCAAGATGAATGGCGCCGCCATGGCCGAGCGTTCGCGCTTCCAGGTGGAACGCGTGCGGGGCACGGAGGGGAAGGTGCGGCGCTCGGACGCCGCCGCCTCGGTGGGCAGCGAGGCCCTCGAATTCCTCGTCGTCACCGTGCTGGTGGCGACCCGGCAGCCACTCGGCGGTCTGCAGAAGCTGGAAGATCGTCAAGGGCTCGACGCCGTGCTGGCCGACCTCGGCGCGGTGCCCGCCAGCACCCTGCTTGGCCTCGAAGTCGTGTGGACGCCCGCCGATCCCGAGGACTCGCTCACCGAGACCGACCTGATGACGACCTATCCCGAGATGCAGAGCCTGTGAGATGCCACCGCTCGAACATGCGCCGCTGTGGCGGATGATTCTCGACGCCACGATCTTCGGGGTCACCGGCATCGTGGTGCTCATCCTGGGCTACTACATCTGGGAGCTGGTGACCCCGTACAACCTCCGGCGGGAGCTGCAGGACAACAAGAACGTCGCGGTCGCAGTGGTCGCCGCCTCGTTCATCGTCGGCATGGCCATCGTCGTCGCGGCGGCTCTGGTGCGCAGCCGGTGAGCGATGGGGATGTCACCCCGGTCACATCCACCGAGGGCTTGTCTTGATCCGCGCGCTGCGTGCGGATAGATTGTTGCAGAGCAAGGGTGCCTGGGGCGATGCATAAGCTGCTCATCGAGGACGATGAAGGGAAGACGGTCGCCGTCCCCCTCATTCGCGAAGAAATCACCATCGGCCGGGTGGATGGCAACACCATCCGCCTGACCGAGCAGAACGTTTCGCGTAAGCACGCGCGCCTGACCTTGCGCAATGGCGTGCTCAGCCTTGAGGATCTGGGCAGTTACAACGGCACCAGCCTGAACGGCAGCACCCTTTCTGACGCGGCCACGCTGAAAGACGGCGACGTCATCCTGATCGGTGACTACCGCCTCGGCATTCAGGAGGAAAAGGTCGCGCAGGCGGAACCACCTGCCGCGCGGCCCGTGGAGCCGCCCCCGGCCGCGGCGCCGGTGGTCCAGGACGCCCTGGAGGGCCAGCCCACGATTCCCATCAGCACGATGGCCGCGCAGGCCGCGCTCACCGAGCTACCGGCGCGTCTGGTGGTCACGAGCCGGCTGATGTCCGGCACCGAGTTCGTCCTCGACCGGCTCTCGCTGGTCCTGGGCCGCACCCCCGAAAACGACATCATCCTCAACCACAAGTCGATCTCGCGGCACCACGCCAAGATCGTGCGCGAGGGTGAACGGTACGTGATCCTGGATCTGGAAAGCGCCAACGGCGTGCGTGTGGGCGGCCGCGAGCACGACCGGGTCGAGCTGCAAGCTGGCGACGTCATCGAGCTGGGCGAGATCCGTCTGCGTTTCATCACCGGC
>JADGRD010000675.1 GCA_017881285.1 Pseudomonadota bacterium
TTCCGAACCGCGGCGCACGATGGTGGGCGGGCCTACCAGGGCAAGATCCGCTACATCGGTCCCTCGGTGCGCCAACAGACGCGTGATGCCGTGGTCGAGGCCGTGGTCGAAAACGGGACGCACGAGCTGCGACCGGGGATGTTCGTGACGGCACAGCTCGCGCTCGGCGAGCGAACCCTGCCCGGGGTGCCGGAAACCGCGGTGCGCGGTGACGGAGTCCAGCACCACGTCTTCGTAGAGGTAGGTGGGCGATTGGAGGACCGGTTGGTGCAGGTGGCCGACTCCACACGTGGCCTGGTGCCGGTGGTGGACGGACTCAAGGTGGGTGATCGAGTCGTCGCGCAACTTGTGCCCGGCGTGCGCGACGGTGCGCGCGTCAAGTGAGCCAAGATGCAATGGCTGGCCAGCATCAGCGTCAGACGCCCGATCTTTGCCACGGTTCTCATTCTGATCGTGGTCGTGGTCGGCCTGGTCGGTTACGGCAAGCTCAACATCGACCGTTTCCCCAACGTGGACTTGCCGGTGGTCTCCGTCACCACCGTGCTGCGCGGGGCCGCGCCCGAGGAGATCGAGACCGAGCTGACCGACCGCATCGAAGAGGCGGTGAATACCATCAGCAGCATCGACGAGCTGCGCTCGACCTCCACCGAGGGGGTTTCGCAGGTCTTCATCACCTTCTTGCTTAACAAGAACGTGGACATCGCGGCCCAGGAGGTGCGCGACCACCTGGCCACCATTCTTGGCGACCTGCCGCAAGGAACCGAGATACCGGTGGTGAGCAAGCTCGATCCCGACGCAGCGCCGGTCTTGTTCGTGGCCGTGGAATCGACGCGCCCCATCCGTGACATCACCGAGCTGGCGGACAAGAAGATCCGACAGGCCCTGGAGAACGTCTCGGGCGTCGGGCAAGTCACCATCGTCGGGGGGCGCAAGCGGCAGATCCAGGTTTACCTGGATCCGAGCAAGCTGCGGGCGGCCGGCCTGACCGCCATCGATGTCCAACGCGCCATCGTGGCCCAAAACGTGACCGCGCCGGGTGGCACCATCGACACCGGTCCGCGGCGCCTGACGTTTCGCGTGCGCGGCCGCGTGTCGAGTCCGGACGCGCTCGGCGACGTGGTGATCAGGCAGGCCGAGGGGCATCCCATCTTGGTCCGCGACGTGGGCCGCGTCGTCGACGGGGAAGAGGAAGCGGAGAGCTCGGCCCTGCTCGATGGCAAGCCCGCGGTGGTGCTGTCCATTCGCAAGCAGTCGGGCGAGAACAGCGTGGCCGTCGTCGATGCGCTACGCGACCGGCTGGGCGATTTGCAGAAGACGCTTCCCGCCGGGATCCACTTGCAGGTCATTCGCGACAACACCGAGACCACCCGCACCAGCTTGTCGGCCGTGCGCGAACACCTGGTTCTGGGAGCGCTGCTGGCGGCCCTGGTGGTGCTGCTCTTCCTCGGCAACCTGCGCAGCACGCTCATCGCCGCGCTGGCCATTCCCACGTCGATCATCGGCACCTTCATGGCCATGTGGGTGATGAATTTCACCATGAACACCATCACCCTGCTCGCCCTGGCGCTGGCGGTGGGCATCGTCATCGACGACGCCATCGTGGTGCTGGAGAACATCTTCCGCTTCATTGACCAGAAGAGGGTGCGCCCCATGCCGGCCGCGATCTATGCCACGCGGGAAATCGGGCTGGCGGTGCTGGCGAGCACGCTCTCGCTGCTGGCGGTGTTCATGCCCGTGGCCTTCATGGGCGGCATCCCGGGCCGCTTTCTCAAGAGCTTCGGGCTGACCATGGCCGCCGCCATCGCCATCTCGCTTTTCGTTAGCTTCACGCTTACCCCGATGCTGGCCTCGCGCTGGTTACGTTTGGATCCGCTGCCCGCAAGCGAGCGCAAGAAATATCTGCTCGAACGCGTGGTCGACGTCTTCTACCGACCCATCGAGGCCGCCTACATGCGGTTACTCGGTTGGGTGATGAATCACCGCTGGGTGGTCGTGGTCGCGGCCGGGGCCACTCTCGGCTCATGCATTCCGCTGCTGAAGGCCGTGCCCAAGGGCTTCCTGCCCAAGAACGACGAGGCGCAGTTCGAGATCACGGTACGCACGCCGGAGGGCACCAGCCTCGCCGCCACCAATCTCGCCGTCGAGCGCATCGCCCGCGAGGTGCGTGGATGGCCGGAGGTGACCGCCACCGTGCTCACCATCGGCGACACCGCGGAAAAGACGCCCAACCTAGCCAAGATCTTCGTGCGCCTGGTGCCGCCCGACCAGCGAAAATTGTCGCAGGATCAACTACAAGACAAGGTCAGGCACGAGATCGTGCCCAAGCAGCCCAAGGAGTACCGCATGCAGGTGCTCGCCGTGGCGGCGTTCAGTGGCGGCGGGTTCAGCTCGGCCACCGTCCAGTACATCATGACCGGGCCGGATCTGGAGAAACTGACCGGCTACGCCGCCGAAGCCACGAAGCAGCTCAAGGCGATCCCGGGAGCCGTCGACGTGGACACCTCGCTGGTGACCGGCAACCCCGAGATCGAGGCCACGGTGAACCGGCGCAAGGCGGCCGATCTGGGTGTCAACGTCATGGACGTCGCCCAGGCGGCCCAGCTTCTCGTGGGCGGCGTCAAGGTGTCGCGCTACGAGGAGCAGGGCAACGAGTACGACATCCTGGTGCGGGCCGACGAGAAGTACCGCACGAATCCCGAGGGTCTGGGGATCTTGAGCGTTCCCTCCGCCAGACTGGGCACGGTGCCGCTTCTCGATGTCGTCAACCTCCAGCGCGGCGAAGGGCCGTCCCAGGTGAACCGGTACGCGCGCCAGCGCCAGGTCACGTTCTACGCCAACACCGCGCCCGGCGTCGGCGGCGGCGAGGTGGGCACGGCCTTCGAGAAGGCCGTTAAGGATCTGCACCTGCCACTCGAGTACAGCGTCGTGCCGCTCGGGCAGTCGAAGGAGATCGGGCGAACGGCGCGCAACTTCGCGATCGCCTTCGCGCTCGCCTTCGTCTTCATGTTCTTGATTCTGGCCGCGCAGTTCGAGTCATGGCTTCACCCGGTCACCATTCTCCTGGCCCTG
>JADGRD010000676.1 GCA_017881285.1 Pseudomonadota bacterium
GCCGGCGAGAAGCCACATGCAGGCCACGGCCAGCCGCTGGGTGGTAGCCGGCGAAACCCTCAGCTTGCTCATTTTGCGCGCCTCCGGCCGGCGCGCCGGCGGGAGGCGGCAAGCGCGGCGGTGTTGAGCAGCGTGATGATCACGAACAAGGTCACGCCCGTCGCAAAGAGCGCCTGGCGGTGGTCTCCGGAGGCGTAGCCCATTTCCAGCGCGATGTTACTGGTGAGCGTACGCACGGGGTCGAGCAGACTGTGCGGGACCGCGAGGGCGTTGCCCGCCACCATGATCACCGCCATGGTCTCGCCGATGGCCCGCCCCATCCCCAGGATCACGGCGGCGACGAGTCCCGACCGCGCCGCGCGCAGGAGGACCATGGTGACGGTCTGCCAGCGCGTGGCGCCGAGCGCGATCGAGCCTTCGAGGTAGGAGCGCGGCACGGCCTGCAACGCATCGATCGCGATGCTGGTAATCGTCGGCAAGATCATGACACCGAGGACGATCGAGGCCGCCAGCACCGAGAGGCCCGGCCCGCCCAGGAAGTGGCGAATGAGGGGCACGAGCGTGACGACCCCAACGAACCCGTAGACGACGGACGGAATCCCGGCCAGAAGCTCGATGAGCGGCTTGGCCGCCGCGGCAAGTCCGGGCGGTGAAAACTGCGTGAGGACAATGGCGAGGCCCAGGCTAAAGACGAGGCCAATCACGGCCGCGCCCACCGTCACCACCAGCGAACCGGCCATTAAGGACAGGATGCCGAAGTGCCCGAGACTCGGTTCCCAGTCGGTCGAGAGAAAGAACTTCCTCGCGCCCACCCGCAGGATGATCGGCACGCCTTCCCGGAAGATGAACACGGCGATCAGCGCCAGGCCCAGGATGGCGGAAAGCGCCACGACGAGCAGGACCGCCCCGATGATTCTGTCCCGCTTCATTGCACCCGCACGAGCCCTTCCGTTGCGAGCAAGCTCTGTCCTTCGGGCGAAAGCACGAAGTCCACGAACCCTTGCGCGGCAGGGTTGCCGGCGCCCTTCGTGACGAAAAGCAGCGGCCGGACGAGGTGGTAACGGGCAGCCAGCACGTTCTCGACCGTGGGGGGGATGCCTTCCACCGCCAACGGTTTGAGGTCCTTGCCCACGAGACCGAGAGACATGTAGCCGATGGTCGCGGCATCCCCCTTGACCAACTCCTTGACCGCGCCATTGGACTCCTGGGTCAAGGCGCGGCGAGAAATGCGTTCGTTGCCCATGACAAGTCGCACGAAGCTTTCGCGAGTGCCGGAACCCTCCTCGCGCGTGATGGGCCAAATGGGGCCATCCTTGCCACCCACTTCTTGCCAGTTCGTGATCTGCCCCGCGAAGAGAGCGCGGAGCTGTGCGAGCGAGAGCTTGGTCACGGGGTTATCGAGATTGACCACGATGGCAAGACCGTCGCGCGCGATGAGGATCGGAGTGAAGACCCGGGACTCCTTGTCCGTGAGCGAACGCGAGCACATCCCGATGTCCACCAGGCCGCTTGCCGCCGCTTGCAGGCCGGCGGTCGAGCCGCCCCCCTGGACCTCCACGAATTTGCCCGGGTACTTCTTCGCGTAGCGCTCGGCCAGAAGCTCGGCAAAGGGCTGGATGGACGTGGAGCCGAGCAGGCTGACCGACTGACCGGACGTCCTTGGGCAGCCGGCGCAGAGCGGAACCAAGCTCGATGCCGCCAGCAGAGCTCGCAACGCGAATCTCGGGCTGGCCAGAAATCGCATGGCCTCACCTGGGCGACGCTCGTCGTGCCGTCGTCGTGGCATCTTCCCCGAGGTGGGCGCCGGATTTGCCCCTGGTCACGGAGCGATCTTGTCGCTCAACCACCGTCGCGTGATCCCCACGGAGTCTTTCAACCCGGCGTAAGACTCCCGAAAGCCGCCTTTCACGTCGCCCCAGGTGGACTCGGTGGCGTTCTCCGCCTGGTCAAGCTGCTTCTTCGTCTGGGCAAATCTCTCGCGCACCGCCTCGAGCTTGGTCTTGGCTTCGTCTTTCGTGGCGCCAGCGGCGCTGTCAACCTTGGCGGCGAGGCGGTCCAACTCTTCCTGGATGGCGACCAATTCTTTGTTCATCTTCACGACAAATTCGGCCTTCCGCGTGTAGGCGTAGTCCTCCATCGCTTGTGCTGCTTCCATCGTTGCCGCCTTGGCCTTGCCGAGCTGAAGGGACGCGGTTTCGTCTGGTTTCGTCTCGACCGCCGATTTCTCAGCCTTCGCTTTGCAGCCCGTCGCAAGCGCGACGCCGAGGAGGAACGGGATGACCAGTTTCGTGTGACGCATGCGTCTTCCTGCGCCGGCTCCTCTCGCTAGTTGAGGCTGCGTGAGGGCCGCGAGCTTTTCGGCTTGGGCGCGTGCCACAGGATCTCCTGGACAGTCTGCATGGCGAGACAAGACACCTCCCGCGGATCGCTGCTGTACTGCGCGGCCTCGTCGTAGACGGCCAGAACCAGCTCACCGAACTCTACGGTCATGGGAGTTTGGGGTTTCACGGTTTCGTGCCTTTCTGGGCAAGAGCGGCTCGCCGCCGAGCCTCACGGGTGGCGGTCTGCCTTTCATGTCCACTCCCAGCTACAGCAGATTCCGGGCCATTAGTTTGTCCGCAATGAATTCAGCACGTTACAGCATGAACGACTCTTCGAGCTGGCCGGCTCATTCAAGGTGAAGTAGCTTTCCCATCAAATCGAAGGAGAGGGATGGGCGATGCTGGCGAGCGATCTTGACCATAAGGAGCTGCTGGAGCTGGATGCGGAAGGAGGCCTGATCCGCTTCGCCGGACAACGGGCGCTCCTGCTCGATGCCGTGGCGATGGGGCTCTTGCGCAAGTATCTCGTCGAGAACTTCGGCGTGACGGCCGCCCGTATCTTGCTCACCCAATTCGGTTTCGCCCAAGGTTGGCGCATGGCCGAGGCCATGCGGTCCGAGTTCAAGTGGGATAGCAGCGAGGAATGGCAGCACGCGGGTTCTCGCCTCCACACCCTCGAAGGCCTCTTTCGCGTGGAAAAGGGAACCGAGGGCCCTCTCTCCAAGGACGGCGTGATG
>JADGRD010000677.1 GCA_017881285.1 Pseudomonadota bacterium
GGTCGGCAGGTCCGCGACGTTCGCCAGCGGGGTCACGCGGCCGGCGCTGGTGTGGCGCAAGTTCGGTGGCAGGTCGGAGAGCCCGATGACGCCCGTGCCCTTGAGGATGACCAGGCGTTCGAGCAGGTTCTCCAGCTCGCGGATATTGCCCGGCCAGTTGTACTGCTTGAGCGCGGCCACGGCCTCGTGGCACAGCCCGGTCACGGCGCGCCGATTCTTGTCGTTGAAGCGCCGGATGAAGTGCTCGGCCAGGAGGGGGATGTCCGCCAGGCGGTGGCGCAGCGGCGGCACCTCGATGGGAATGACGTTGAGGCGCCAGAAGAGGTCGGCCCGGAAGCGGCCGGAGGCCACGTCGGAATCCAGTTTGCGGTTGGTGGCGGCCAGGATGCGGACATCGATCCTTTGATCCACGTCATCGCCCACCGGCCGCAGCACGCCGTCTTGGATGAGGCGCAGCAACTTGGACTGGACCGCGGGGTCCATCTCGCCAATCTCGTCCAGCAGGATGGTGCCGCCGTCGGCCTCCGCGAAGCGCCCGGTGCGCGTCGAGGTGGCACCGGTGAACGCGCCTCGTGTGTGTCCGAAGAGCTCGGATTCCACCAGGCCGGCAGGGATCGCGGCGCAGTTGACCGCCACCAGCGGTTTCTTGGCCCGGGCCGACCCCGCGACCAGGGACTTGGCGACCAGCTCCTTGCCCGTTCCCGACTCGCCGGTGATGAGCACCGTGCAGTCGGTATCCGCGACCTGGGCGAGGAGCGAAAAAACGCTTTGCATGGCCGTGTCGTTGCCGAGCAGCCAGGGGGCGTTACGGTCCCGCCACGCGAGGGGATCGGGATATGGCTCGCCCACCGGAGCCGGGGTGTTCGACCAGCCGAGCGCGGCGGTGAGCGCCTCTTCCAGGCACTTCAAGTCCACGGGCTTGACCAGGAAGTCGCGCGCTCCCGAGCGCATGGCCCGCACCGCATCGGGCACTTCCGCGCTGCCGCTCATGACGATGACCGGCGTGGATGGCGATTTGGCGCGAACCGCGTCGAAACTCTCGTGATCGAGCCGCTCTAGGCCCCCAGGGCCGTCAGCGATGACTACGTCATACGAGGCGGAACGGAGAAGTCGAGCCATCCCTCGGCAGAGAGTCTCTTCATCATCACAAAGCAGTACCTTCGCCATACGCGCGTCTCGAAGTGACAGCCTATCCTACACGCTGACCGGACCGATGGTCGAGCCTGCGTGTATGAACGAACTCCGAGCGAAGACAATGTGACGCACGGAGAGGCTCGGGTCAAGAATCCGCGCACGAATGTTGTGGATTTGCGCCTCGGGTATCCCTTGATTGCGGGAAGGCGCCTGCGTATATCCCCTGCATGGCCGACCCGGTACGCACGCTTCTGCTCGAAATCGAAGAACAGTGTGGGCAGATCCCTGGCTGCGAGTTCGTCATGGCAGCCGGTGGGGACGTCCGCCTACGCAAGCTGAAGGCCACGTTTTCCGCTGCGGTCTCGCCGGGCTACGCGGCCTTTGCCACGCGCTATGACGGGGGCCGCCTGGCGCGTCTGCCCGCGGCGAGCGGCAAGCCAGGGGGAGAGGTCGCAGTTGAAGGCGGCGAGCCGGCCCCTGACGCGGACGACCCGGTGTACCTACACCTCCTGGCTTTCGATGAGAGCCAGCGCATCCTGCGCGAGAGCGGACAGGCGCAGGACTGGAAGGGGCTGTGGCCGGTGGCCCGGCGGGGCCAGCGCGTCTTCGCGCTCGACTTCGAGGCCGCCTCCGAGGGCGAGCAGCCCGTGGTGGAGCTCGGGGATCGCTGCGTGGACCGGGTCGGGTCGAGCTTCCTGCGTTTCCTCTCGGCCTGCCTGGGAGAGATCGCCCTGGGCGAGAGTGCGGATCCCCTTCAGCTGGCGCGCGAGCTGTGCCGGCGGGACCCGGGGCTGGCCGAGCACTGGGTGCATCTCATCGACTTCATCGAGGACAGTGGCCGGAAGAGCGAAATCGACCCCATCCTCGACGAGGCCCTCCGTTGCGCCAGTCCGCCTGGTCCCGCTCTCGTCATCCAGGTCGCCCTGCGCGCGCTCGACAAGGGCGAATCGGGGCGCGCCCTGGCGGCCATCGAGGATGCCCTGGGGTTGGAGCCGCTGACCGCGCGCGACGACGACGCGCGCCTGGACGCCGCCGCGATTTTGCTCGTGCTGGCGAGCGAGCGCGGAGACGACAAGGCCAAGCAGCGCGCGCTCGAGGCCCTGGGCGGCGCCGCCGCCTCCACCGGGGCCTATTGGCGGGGCGAGGCCATGCGCGCCCTCGTTCTCGGGGACGAGCGGCGGGCCGAGCTGGCGGGCCGCGTGCTCGCGGCCCTGGTGGCGGGCGACGAGGATCTGCCGCGCATGTCGCCGTCCACGCCGGGGCTTCTCAGCGCCCTGCGCGCCTTGCTCAAGGCGCGCGAGGCGCTGGAACAGGGCGAGCTCGACGAGGCTGTGCGCCAGGCGCGCGTGGCCGCGCGCGAGCGGCCGGACCTTGGCATCTGTCAGGCGGTGCTCGCGGAAACCCTCAATGCCGCCCGGGAGCGCGGGGCGCTCGATGCCGCCCGCCGTGCGACGGAATTGAATCCGGCGCTGGTCGACGGGTGGCGCGAGCTCGGCGATGCGTACATGGAGGCCCGCCAGTCCCCTGCCGCCGAGGCGGCGTACCGCGAGGCCTTGGTTCGCGACGAGAGCTACGCCCTGGCGCGCGCCAAGCTGGCGCAGGCGCTGCTCGAACAGGGCCGCTCGCGCGAGGCCCTGGAGATGGCGCTCTTGGCGGAAGATCGCGGGGGAGACGCCTTCATGGTGGCCGCTATCCGTGGCGACATCCTGGCAGAGATGAGCCGGCACGACGAGGCCGCCGAATCCTACGACCGGGCCTTGCGCATGGAGCCCGAGGACCACTTCATCCTGCACCAGGCCGCGATCGCCCACGGCCGCGCCGGCAACGACGACCGCGCCGCGGACCTTTTCGAGCTGGCCCTGCGCCACGACCACGACGGCTGCCACCAGACCCTGATCGACTACGGCGATCTCCTGCGGCGGG
>JADGRD010000678.1 GCA_017881285.1 Pseudomonadota bacterium
AGGGTTCTCGAACAGTCGGCGCACGGGACTGGCAAGGAGAAAACCAATCCATACTGGACAGGTGTGTGTCGGGCGCGCTTCCTGCTGGCTCGTGTTCGCTATCTTCGGCATGGTTGACTCCTCGCTGCCCAACGGCTCAATTCACGCTGTGCCGATAGCATGCTGCCCCTGGGAAGGGGCCAACAACTCCGGCGTAGGGCTACAGAGCCAACCGCAGTTCCAACCCTACCGACCAGACCCCGTAGTTCTTGGCCGCGGTCACGCGCTCGCGGCTGTCGGCAGTGCCGCAGTGGTTGACTATCGTGGCGAACGAAAGAAGCCACCGAGATCGCATTGGAGAACCTCCTCAGTATTCAGGCAGGGTTGCAAGGACTCGCCGAACGGCCGTTCCTAGCCTATGCCTATGTGGCCGCGGCGATCAACGGTGGTCCGCCGTTGATACCTGGAACCGATCCTCGAAAACGCGACCAAGGATTCTGGCGAGGGCAGCGGCATTCGCGCCGAGCTCCCCGAGCTTGTTGCCCGTGCCACCTTGTGTCCAAAAGCTCGTCGTGAGGCTTCTCCCATGAATCTGCGAGGGTGAGCTGTTCACCGCTCAAATCCCCTCCGCGGCGGGGACCGTGACCGGGGCGCCGGTGGTGCACCCGAAGTAGGCGTCGATGGGTGGGACCGCACGGCGTCGGCGATGGCGGCCACGGCTGCTCGCTGAACTTCTGGTCTTTCGCCTGCGTTCGCGAGAGTAAAGGTACTTGCCGTGGCCCGGACACCAGTGCCCACGTGTGTTCAAGCATGCGGTGTCCTTATGCGGGTTCGAGTTCGACCACACCTCCGGCCAAGGATGGACCGCCGGACGGGCCTGGATCACAGGCTGGCGAAGGACAATGGGCTAGAGTAAGGATGAGGCCGCAATGGCACGCCCGTCAAGAAGCGCTCTGGCCGCGGTCGCATGCTTTGTGGCCTGCTCCAACCCATCCGTGGTGCCCTCTGGAAAGATGGCCAAGACCCGCGGCGTCTCAGCGCCAACTGAGGCTGCCCACTGCCGAGGTGACGAGGAATGCGTGCTCAATCCAGTTGATTGCTCCGAGTGCGGGCGATGTCCGGGCGACGAACCATCGGCGACGATGCGAGCCATGGTGGATTCTTTCCGCCTGGAGTGCGAACGGCATCCACCCGTTCGTCTCAATCCACGCGCGGCGGCACTCGGGCTGCGCCCGCCGGCGTGCTCACCGTGCAACGGGGGCCTGAACGAGCCGAGGCCGCTCTGGCGAGCGGTCTGCAAAGGCGGCTCCTGCGCCGCCGAATATGCGGGAACCCTACCAGCTTCCCAGAGCATTGAGCTTTCGACGCCCTCGTCCCCAGCCGCGGCACCGGGTGCGTTGCCTCCGCTCGATGCAAGCTGCTCGAACGACGCGGACTGCGCGCTTCTGAGCAGCGAGATTGAAGACGACCTTCCCCACACCCGCGCTTGCTGCCCTGGGTGCACGGCGCGCGCGGCAAGTCGTGCGTGGGTCGCGCGTTTCCGGCAGGCGTGCGAATCAGCGCCGCCGCCCCAGTGCCCCCCCATCGGCTGCCCCATGCCGCACCTCCGCGCCGTGTGCCAATCCGGGCACTGCACCGCCGTCCGCTGAAGCTGTAACTTGTTCAATCGTAGGTCCTCGCGCCATCCCTCTCGACATGACCACCGGCTGGCGCTGCTCGCCGGCTGCAGCGCCGCCACCGCCACGCCGAGCACGTAGCAGATCGCGTTGTGCCATGACGGCGTGGTTCCGAAGATCAGGCGCAACCACCACGCCGAGGCCCAGGCCGCCGCCTGAAGATGGGGGTAATATCTTGGCGAGAAACGAAGAATCTACGAAGGCAGAATCTATGCATTTGAAGCACCAGAACCGGAGACCGCCTTTGCAGCATGCCGGGATCATGTTGGTGGCTGCGGTCGTCGGTGGAGCGCTGGCGTGTGCATCCAAGCCCGACAACCGGCCTCGCGGCAACCTGAATCCACCGCCGCCCGCCGTGAAGCCGCGCGAGTCTCCCCCGCCCAGCCACGAGGCGAACGTCGCAGAATCGATTGAAGTTGTGGCTGCGAAGCTGGGCGTTGCCTCGGCGGAGTTCAAGTGGAACCCTGGGCGAACCAGCTTCGCCGCAGCCGTCCCGCCCAAGAGCGGCGCGGGTAACGGCGCTCGTTATCGACTCGCTGTTTTCGCTTCCACAGGTCGGCAGCGCGCCGAGGTCGACGCCGCCCACCCGGGCGTGGTCGAGGATCTGCGTTTTCTTGCGGGGTCTCGTCTGATCTATCGGATCGCGTCGCCCGCACGACCTCTCGACAAGCGTGCGCCTGGGCCGAGACCGAGCGGCAAGAAGACGAAGACGCCTCCTGCGCCGACCGCGCTCTACGTGGTTCAGCCGTTCGCGCCGATCGCCGCTCCCATGACTTGTGAGGGACGCAGCTTCACTTTTTCGCGCGATGGGGATCACGTTGCCTGGGTGACCGGCGAGCCCGGGCGGGAATGGGTCGGTGCCGACGGGGTACAGGTCTACCCGCGGGCTGGCGTCACCAGAATCCAGGGTGAGCCGGCTTGGTCGCCCGACGGTAGGAGCCTGGCCCTGATCGAAGGCGGGGCCAAGCCGAACCTGGTGGTGCTCGTCGAGGTCGACAATCCACACGGTGATAACCTGTGGCCGCTACCACCCGATGCAACCGATCCGACGCTGCGTGTGTTTTGGGCCGGCGTGGGTCGGCTGGTGGTGGGGCACGAGATCACCAGGCCGGTGTTCTCCACGTCGTTTCGCCGGCAGTAGCCTGTCCTTCGCTAGAATCGTATCCGCAGTCAGTGACGCGACGGTCGCGCCGGTCGTGCACCAGAGCTGGGCGTCTATCGGTGGACCTGGGCTGCAACCAGGCTGCTGGGCATGACCGGTGCGAGTGCCGATGCTCGGCTGCGTGGCGGTCGTGGGCAGCGGGACCGCGCCCGCGCTTTCCGCTGGCCGGCCCTCTGCCCGGAGGTGGAGAAGCTCAAAATCGACTTGCGTGAAGCAAGGTTCTCGACGGAGACTTCGGT
>JADGRD010000679.1 GCA_017881285.1 Pseudomonadota bacterium
ACGCCGCTGCAGTCGCGACTCCATGGTCAGCGGCGCGTGACGACGATCTCGAGGTATTCGCTGGGCACCACGAGCGACGCGGCGCCCGAACGGTTCAGGGTATTTAGCAACTCGGTGAGGTCCCGCTCCAGCGCCTCGGCCTTGTCCGCGGGCAGCGCAGCAAAGGCCTTGTGTATCGGCCCGTACCAAGTGCGGAAGACCTCGATGAAATGCGCCGCCGACCGGTAGCGGAAGTTGAAGAGGCGTGGCGCCACCTCGATCGCGGCGGCGCGTTCGCCGAAGATCGTACGCAAGTGCGACTCGACACCCCACTGCGAGGGGGGTTGCACGCCCGCTGGCGGAGGGATGTACCCGCCCAGTACCTTGAACATGCGGCCGATCAAGCTGTCAGGAGTCCAGTTGGCCAGCCCGATGCGGCCGCCTGGCCGGCAGACCCTCGCCATCTCGGCGGCCGCGCGCGCATGGTCGGGTGCGAACATCACGCCGAAGGTCGATAGCACGGCGTCAAAGCTGGCGTCGCCGAAAGGCAGTGCCTCGACGTCGGCGACCTGGAACTTGACGTCCAGGCGAACCGCGCGCGCGCGCTCGGCGCCGCGTTCGAGCAGGCTGGACACGTAGTCGGTCGAGGTCACGTCGCAGCCTCTGCGCGCTGCCGCCAAGGTGGCGTTGCCATTGCCGGCTGCGACGTCGAGAACGCGTTCATCGTATTGCAGGTCACAGGCCTCGGCCAGCTGTTCGCCGACGATCTGCAACGTTGTGCCGATTACGGCGTAATCGCCGCTGGCCCATGCAGCCATCTGGCGGGACTTGAGGGCGGTGAATTCGTCAGGTGCATTCATGGTTTGTGCTCCAGGAGAATCGGTATGCCCCAGGGGTCCAGGCGGCGTGTCGGTGGGGGCTTCTAAGCGCGCTCGGCGCTGCTGTGAACTGTCGCGTTTGGCGAGCGCGCCGTCCTGTCCCTGCGTCGCTGCAAGCTGCTCGATCGTCCGAGCGTGGATGTCAGGAGGCGTCGGCACTGACCGACCGTCCCCATCGACTACCCAATCGTCCGGCCGAGTGTGCCGCGGGTGCCAAGGCTCTTGTCAGGACGCTGCGCGGCTCACACAATCCGTACAGGTCAACGAACGTGGAGAGCACTCGTGACAACAAGCGATATCGCGGCCGCTATGCACAGAGTCGGGTCGGTGATGCGCCGGCGTCCCGAAATGGCCATCGACGACGATGTGCAGGCGACCGCTTGTTGGAGCGGTGGCCTGCGGGTCGTCACCCGCCATGCCAGCGGTGCCCAGGTTGTCACCGACATGCCGAGGGAACTGGGCGGCACCGGCGACCAGGTCAGCCCGGGATGGCTGCTACGCGCCGCGCTCGCATCGTGCGCGGTGACGCGCATCACGATGGCCGCGGCCGCCGCGGGCGTAGAACTGCGCACGCTCGAGGCGGTGGCACGCAGTCGCTCGGATGTGCGCGGCCTGCTCGGAATGGCGGCTGCCGACGGCACGCGCGTGTCGGCAGGGCCGGGCGATGTGCAACTGGTGGTTCGGATCGGGGCACCCGGGATCTCCGCGGAGCGGTTGCGCGCGCTGGTGCAGCAGAGCTGTCGCTATTCGCCCGTCAGCTGTGCGATGGAAGATGCCGTTCCGGTGGCGCTGCACGTCGAGGTCGAGGCGGCTTGATGGACGCCTTGTCGGAAACCCTGCGGGTCGTTCGCCTCATCGGCGCGATCTTTATCCACGGGCGCTTCACGGCGCCCTGGTGCTACCAGTCGCCTCACGCCGACACGGCGGCGCCCCTGCTCGAACCCACCGCCGAGCGCGTGGTGATCTTCCACATGATCACGGAGGGCGAGTGCTACGTAGAGCTCGAGGGTCAACCACCGATACGGCTGGTAGCCGGCGACGCCGTCATCTTTCCGCAGGGACATGCCCATCGCATGAATTCCGAGCCCGGGCTGGCTCCCGCCTCGGGCGCTCGTCTTGACGAGGTGCTGTCGCGCCGCCCGCGCCTGTTGGCGTACGGGGGCGGCGGAGCGACGACGCGCCTTGTCTGCGGCTACCTGGCGTGCGATGCGCGCTTGGCGCGCATGCTCCTTGCGGGGCTGCCGCCCACGGTCCGGGTTAGCGTGCGTGGATCGAATGCCGGCGTGTGGCTGGAGGCCTCGCTGCGCTATGCACTGGCCGAAGCACGTTCGCCGCGCCCTGGCGGCGCCGGTGTGCTGGCCAAGCTGGCCGAGGTTCTGTTCATCGAGGTTCTTCGGCTGTACATGAACGAGCAGTCCGAGGGCCGCACCGGCTGGCTGGCCGGCGTGAACGATCGGATCGTCGGCGCTGCGTTGCGGTCGATGCATACCCACCCGGCTCAGCCGTGGACGTTGGAGGAATTGGCGCGGGCGGCTGGCACCTCGAGGTCGGTGCTCGCAGAGCGTTTCCAGCAGTTGGTGGGAAGCTCGCCAATGCAGTACCTGGGCCAGTGGCGCATGCTGCTCGCCACCAACCTGCTGTGTCGCAGCAATGCGCCGTTGGCACGCATCGCCGAAGAGGTCGGCTACCAGACCGACACCGCCTTCAGCCGCGCCTTCCGGCGGGAGCACGGCGTGCCGCCGGCGGCTTGGCGGCGCAGTCATTCAAACCGCGCCCAGATCTGAGATCGTGGTTGGACTTGACCTGTATTGGCTTGAAAGGTTTCGCCTGCCGAGCGAGCGACGTCCGCTTTCGGGCACCCTTCGTCAGGGTTGGCTTGTGGCTGGTCGTGGCCGAAGCATCGACGCCTCTCTTCGGCAGTTCACGGGTTGCAGTCCATCGGTCCTGCGCAAAGCCGACGTTGGCTGGCGTGGGAGCGGACCTTCAATTCCGCGGCTCTCTTCCGTGTTTATTAGCGGAAAAACGGTGACAGACCAATATAACCAAGTGCCAAATATCTCGGCCGCCGAATAATCGTGGCCGATATTGTCGCGCCAGTGGGGACACGACAGCTTGAGGTGTGGGCTGCGCGATAGCGCATTTACGTTGCTTTGCGGCAGCTCACGTTCCGGCGGAACGGCCGGTCATTCTCGT
>JADGRD010000680.1 GCA_017881285.1 Pseudomonadota bacterium
GGCGGAAGGAGGCATGAGGCCCTCTTCGCGAAAGAAGTGGGACGGGCGCACAGCTGTGATGCTGTGACCGCTCACGATGGCATCGAACGCGTTGACGCCAGGCCAGTCGGTGACCCTGGTGACCAGGTTGTCCTTCACGGGGTTGGTCAAGGCATAGACCATCTTGTCGAGGACGTCGGTGGGGTCGACAAGACGCAGCACGCTGGTTTGCTCGGACGACCAGAAGTTCTCCCAGCGGCCGCGAAGAGCATTCATGCTCTTCGCGAGGAGCTTGTGGAAATGTTCCGTGAAATCCGGGTAGGTGCCGAGGGGATCGAAGATGCCTGTGTGATGGTGGTTGGACTCGGCGGCGGTGAAGAGGACACGAACCCCCGTTCGTTGAGCCGCGACGGCCAGGCAGTACACGAAGGCGTTGTTGGTGGCCCAGTCAGGCCGAAGCAGGAACTGCCGCTGTGTGCAACGGCGGGTGATCATATAGGTGCGACCAGGAAGGACTTCGCGCGGGAGAGGCATACAGAGGTATCGGCGCGAGTCTCGGAAAGTTGCCTGGATGAATCAACCTGGGAGGGGCTCCGGGCCGGCTCCGGGCCGGGGAAATCAACCTGGGAGAAGCTCCGGCTCCGAGGGGGACCGGCACCAGCGAGAAGACGGAGCGGCTGGCCTGAAAGTCGCGCCGGTAGGCGGGGACCTGCCCGAGATCGGCCAGCTCGTCCGCGCGATAGATGCCGCCCAGGCGGCCCGCCAGGGCATCCGCGAGCACGCGCGGCCAGACCAGCTCCGCCTCGCCCACCACCACCGCGTGGGCGTACTCGAGGGCCTCGCTGGGTCGCACCGACGGATGAATGCGGCCCAAGACGACCAGCTTGCCGGCATTGCGGTAGCCATCGGCGATCTCGTACGCGCGCCGCGCCTGGATTGTCATGGCGGTGATGCCCACCAGGTCGAGCTGTCGGTCCTCGAAAGCGATGGCGTCGCCGAGATGTTCCTGAAAGATGGTGACGTCGTGGTCGGGCGGCGTGATCGCGGCCAGTGGCTGGAGCGCCGCACTCTCGACCTTTCGTCCTTTGAAACCTACACCCGCATTCGGATAGACAAGTCGGATTCTCGCGCCGAGGCCGTAGCTTACCCGGTTTCCGGACGTCGCCCAGTACGATTCCGACTAGCCCACCGGCAAAGCAGCGCCACGAGGTCGACTGACGAAATCGGGACCCTTGCGCCGGCCGAACGCCCTCGTCTCATCCTCCGAGGCAGCTGGCTGATCCCTACCGCCCGACGTTGACCGATGTTGTGCCGTCGGGGGCCACATGAACCGTCACCGTCCAGGGCTGGCAGCATACCGAGCAGTCGCGAACGAACACCTGGTCGCCGGGAGAATCCATGTCGACATCGGACTCCAGGTCGAGCGCGTCCTGCTCTCCACAATAGGGACACTGGTAAAACTGGTCCATCGGTCTCAGAACCCGTCCGCGACCCGCACGGCGATGCGACCGCCAGATTTTTGAAGTTGCGCCAGGCCCTGGGCGAGATCGCGCACCGGGATCGTCGCGGCCAGGGGTACCTCGAGGCCCTGTTCGAGCCAGCCTGCAAGCAGCTCGAGGTCGGCCGGTCGCGACTTGACGTTGACGAAGTGAACCCGCGTGCGCGCGAAAAGGCTGGCGGCCTTGTCGATTGCGAAGGTCACCGATGGCAGCGTGGTCACGAAGGCACCCCCGGCTTTGAGCGTCCCGCGCCACTCGCGCCAGCGATACGCAGCGGCGGCATCGAAGACGACATCGAATTGTCCGGCGAGCTCACTCTGCAGCTTTCCTGCCAGGTCGTCCTTGGTGCGGTCCAGGACCTTGACGGCGCCGAGGCGCTGCGCGAGAAAAAGGCCGGTGCCAGAGCCCACCGCCGTCACGGACGCCTTCAACTTCTGGGCGATGCCCACGGCGATCGATCCCACCCCGCCGGAAACGCCGGTCACCAGCACCTGCCCACCGCTGGCCGGCAGCCTTCCCAGATCGCGTAGCGACTGAATCGCCGTCAACCCGGTCGTGGCGGACGCCGCCGCGGCCTCGGGCGAGACCGCTTTCGGCTTCAGCGCGATTTCGCCGGTCTTCGCAATCAGGAATTCGGCGAATGCACCGCGCTGGTTGAAGGGCCCATAGGGTAGGAATCCGAATACCTCATCACCCGGCGACCTCTCACGGACATCGGGCCCCACCGCATCGACGACGCCAGAGAAGTCATAACCGAGCACAAGCGGCCGACCTCGTCCGTGCAGTAATTTCATCTTGCCGAGCAAGACCTTGTAGTCCGCCGGGTTGAGCGCCGACGCAACGACGCGAACGCGAACCTCGCCGCGCCCAGGGGCCGGCAGCGGCAAGTCCATTGCCTTGAGACCTTCGAGCGGCCCGTATGCAGAAGCTGCCATGGCTTTCATGTCCCAATACCTAGCGCGGGATCCGCGAGAAATCCGACGAATCGTCAAGGCACCGGCCCGACGAGTCCTGAGCTCCACCCCTTTCAAGGTTTTTGCCTCGGCGACCCGCCAGCTTCGGCATGGCGGGTCCTGTCAGCTCGCGCCGGAGATTGAACAGGGAGGAACAGAGAAACAGAGTAAAGAATGGGCTCACGGAAAAGATCGTCGCGGCTGGCATCGAGGTCCACCGTCACCTCGATCCGGGCTTCGCCGCCTGGTGGATCCAACCCTCGGTCCCTCTGGTCCTCCCTGTTCATCCTTCTGATCCGACCTCCGAGAGATCTGCGTGATGACCAGCCGTCGGGGAAATGGTTTCGGAATTGGCCCCGTGAACACCTTGAAAGGGGTGGTCCTGAGCTCGCTGCAGGACGGCGGCTGACGAGCGCGACAATCCGGGCGTTCCAGGCCCTGCAGTGAGGCCGCGATCACACCCTGCCCGGGCACCTTCCAGTAGTATTCGCCCATGAGCAACCTTCGCCCGCTGCACACCTCTTGGTTCGGCTCCGTGCTGATCTCGTTTTACCCACTCGTGCTGGCCGGGTGTCCGGCCTCCGATTCGGCACCCGCGCAAGGCGGAGGCGGA
>JADGRD010000681.1 GCA_017881285.1 Pseudomonadota bacterium
CACCACCAGACAGCGTTCGCCATCGGCGCCGTGGTCGTGCTGGTCTTCGCGCTGCTCGTTCTCGTGCTGCTGGTGATTCGGATGGGCCGCCGAAAGTCTGGCGAGAAGATCGATCGCAAGCTAGCCGATGACCTGGCCAAGGGCAACCACGAGGCGGCGGCCGAACGCGAGCTGGGGGCTGGCCATCTGCGCGCGGCATGCGACCTTTTCGTGCGCGCTCGGCAGCCCATGCGGGCGGCGCAAATCGCGGTTCGCTTGGGGTGCTTGCCAGAGGCGGCCGAGCTGTTCGAGAAGGCCGGCAGCCGCAGGCGCGCGGCCGACCTCTACAACCAGGCCGGGATGAAGATGAAGGCCGAGGAGCTGCTGGCTGAGGAGGAGCGGGTGGCCCGGGAGCGGGAGGAGCAGAAGGCCGCCCTCCGCAAGCGGCTGGAAGCAGAGCCCGAGGAGGACGTGGCCAGTCTCGACCGGTCGCCGCCGCCCGCCAGGCTCGTGCCGAGCGCTTCCGCTCTCGGCGACGTGGCCGCGGCGTCGCGAGAGCGTGAGCTGAATCCGGCCTCGGCACCGACCACCGAGACGCCCAGTCGCGTGGCGAGCCCATCCCCGCGCGTGGCGGACCATGGCGCGAGGCCGAGCGCAGCGAACGGTGGGCAGGGTGGCGGGCCGGAACCGAGGGCCGGGGAACCCTCTCATGGTTCCCCGGCCAGCGACTTCGGCATACACGCCCTGGTGGACCAGGCGGAGGAGCTGTCCTTCGGCGACGCGAAGCCGGCCAAGTCAGAGCTCTTGGTCGATAGCCCTCCGCCCACGCCGGAGCCGCCGGCCGCGATCGTCGAGGGGTTGCCCGAGGGGGCTCCGCGCGCGGCCCGCACCACGCCGCGCACGCCGATACCCGTGGTCGGCGCCAGCATCGGAGCCTACCGGATGGTGCGGCCCTCCGAACCGGAAGTGTTTACGCCGCCGCCGTCGTTGCGGCCAGCCGCGAGCGAAGGCGCGAAGTCTCGCCTGGCCCAGTGGCCGCGGCCGGCGAGTGGAGAGCATCCGAGCGGGGAGCTGCGCCTCCCAACTCCGACCCCCCGGCTGGCGCTTGGCACGAAGCTGGGAACGGGAGAGTCGCCTTCGCCCCGCACTCGGCCCCCCGCAGGGGGCGCGCCGCCACTGCCCGACGGAACCGCACCCCGGCCAGCCACGCCGCCTCCGGTCCCGCGCCCGGGTCCTCAGGGCACGGTCGTGGGGATCGGCCCGGGCCGGCCGGGGAAGTAAGATCGCGGGAGCCCGCCAACGACCTGCGCGTCATTCGCTTGCACCTTTGCGAGGTGAAGTACCGCTACGACACGGAGACTGAAGTTGCGAGGGGAGCGGTAGCGGATTCCGAAAGATGGATTCATGAGTTGCACTTCCCGGATCGCCATCGGAGACTTGTCACCATGGAAGACACATACGAGGCGGTAGCGGCGCGAGGCGGGGCGAGGTTTTTCGACCGAAAAAGACGCGACCTTGGCTGGGCGACGAAGGTCTTGAAACGCAAGCCTTCGCTTGGTGGCCTGACGGTTCTCGACGTGACCACCTCCGAACCATCGCTGGCTTCCTGCCTGGTCACGCTGGACAGGGACCGGCTGTTCGTGACCAGTGGGGATGTCTTCGGCGAATCCTACGCGTTCGCGTGGGCGTCAGGGTACTCGAACGGCCGCGAGATCCGCATCCAAGGGATGCTCGAAGGCAGGTAGCGATCCCAGCTCCGGCCAGACCTTCGTGCTCCCTATCGTTCTTCCGATCTACGTGTTGGGGCGCATCGGCACCTGGGTCGCCTCGCTTGGCGCCGCCAACCTTTGTGGGAGACAGGACCCCAGGACAGGCGGGTTCATCGACAAGATCGTCAAAGTGGTACCGTAGCCCGCGAACCCGGCTTCCGATGTCGCTTTCCCGCCAGAATCGGCCACCCGACGGCCCCAGACAGTGGCGTGGAGGGCGCGAAAGTCGCCCCGAGTGGTTGCGGAACGGTTTTCGTGTTAGGCGATTCTTCGCGTGAAACGTCCGTGATGGCAGGAGAAGATCAGACCCATCCAGATCTCGGCACGACCCTGCGGGGAGGGCAGGTCGTGGGCGGCAGCTACCACATCGATCGGCTGATCGGGAAGGGCGGCATGGCGGCAGTGTGGGAGGCGACCAACCAGCGCACCGGCAAGCGCGTCGCGCTCAAGGCGATCTTGAACGCGTCGGGCAACGGCGCGGCCGCGGCCGATATGCTTCGCCGCGAGGCGCTGGCCGCGAGCCGCGTGAACCACCCCAACGTGGTCAACATCTACGACGTCATCGAGCACGCGGGTTTGACCTGCATCGTGATGGAGATGCTCGACGGCGAGCCCCTGAGCGCTCACCTCGGCCGCAAGGGCTATCTCGCCGTCGAGGAGGCTGCGACTCTGCTGCTGCCCGCCATGCGCGGGGTGGCCGCAGCCAACGCCATGGGCGTGATTCATCGCGATCTCAAACCCAAGAACATCTTCATCTGTCTCGGCTCCGACGGCCGCATGCTCACCACCAAGGTGCTCGATTTCGGCATCTCGGTGGTGATGGAGAAGGCCCGCGGTTCCATGCTCGCGGCCATGTGGCATTAGTATTTTCAGGTGTCCAGCGGTTCTTTGCGAATGTTTCATAATAGTTACCGATATCACCCGATTCTACTCCAAGATATACTATGGCACCAGCTGCTCCCTGGAACAATACACTGAGATCAAATTGCTTATAGGACAGGTTAGCGCTGATACCTCCAACAAACCTTGGTATATTATTCCTGCTGTCACGAACCCTGTCAAGTCCATCTATAACTCCGTCATTGTTCACATCCTTGAAAATTATGTCCAGAACAGTTTCCCCGATTCCGTATATTTTTCTCATAGAATTCATATTTATGAAGGTGAAGATACAAAATTAATGGGCGGTGGCACCCGTTATGGCATCAGATTGTCGTCGGCCATGCTCAGATAGCCCTGGTCCGATACAATCAGGTGGTCGAGCAGCGACAGGTCGAGCATCTGCGAAGCCTCCC
>JADGRD010000682.1 GCA_017881285.1 Pseudomonadota bacterium
TAGCTCGCGCCGCCGGTGCCCGTCGAGCCACCCCTGCCAATCGTGGTTGGTGGCATCGTCGTTCCTCCGCTGCCGATCGCCGCGTCGGTGCCTCCGCCCGAACCCCCGCCACTGGCCTTGCTCGCGGAACTGCCGCCCGCGCCGGTGCCCCCGCTCGCGGTGACGGAGGCTCCGCCCGACCCGTTGCCGCCCGAGGCGCTGCCACCCGACCCATTTCCACCCGCGCCGCCGGCACCTGACGCAATCGGGTTGCTGGCGCAGGCGTGCAGAACAAGCGTGCCCAGCCCGAAGGTGAGAACGGAATAAGCTCGTCGCATGGAATCTCCTTATGGATTGGGTCGGGATGGATCGGCCATCCAGACAATACGCGACTCTATCACGGCCTGGGCCAGGGCTTGATCAACCCCCAGATCGAAAAGGTCGAGCATATCAAGTGCCGCCTACGGCGGGGCCACCATCACCTACAACGCCGACAACAACGTCGACGGTCAGTTCCAGGTAACGATCTGCCCGTGAGCCTCGCAGGGACCTGATCGTGGGGAGCTCCGCGCGGGACGCCGGCGGAAAACTCGCTCGTCGTTAGAGAACGCGGGTAGGGAAGAGTCGTCACGCAGATTGCGCGAGCCGCATCGATCGGGCCCCACGATCGACAGCGCGGCCCCAATGACACGGTTTCCCCTGGGCAGTCGCTGCATCCAAAGGCTGTAAGACGAGGTGACCATGCCCGAAAACGATAATGGCCGCGACAAGGACGTCGACATCCAAGCCTTCTACGACGGCGACTGCTCGGTGTGCAGCCAGGAGGTGGAGTGGCTGCACGAGCATGACGCCGATGGGCGAATTCAATTCGTAGACATCGCCGCGCCTGGGTTCGACGCCGACCGTGACGCCGGTATCCCCATTGTACGGGTGCAAGACTGCATCCAGGTACGCCTGGCATCGGGCGAAATCATCGAAGGGGCGGCGGCCCTTCGTCACCTGTATGGGACGGTGAGCTCCCCACGCCTTACGCGTGTCACGGACGTGCCGCTCATCTCGCCGGTTCTCGAGCTTGGCTATCGCTTATTCGCGAAGAACCGACAGATGCTGGCCCGGCGCCGCGTCTCCCGGACCTGTACCAGTTCGCGCCGGCCGGGCTGACTCCGACGGGGCCCTGGCGAGGGACATGTCTCTGTTCGTGTCGAGGTGATAGCAACTCTTCCCGTCCGTTGCCGGCAGGACCATAGTTCTTTCGAAGCGGTTCTTTGTCGATTGTTATCTGCCTCACTCATCTAGGGCGGGGCGAACCAGACGCAGTCGAGGTCTCTCAGTCGGGCACTGCGACCAAACGTGCTCCTGTCTGATCGAGGTCGCTGTCAACGACGGCGAGGCAACCATTGGGGTCGACAGGATAGCCGCCGGAAGAAACGCCGACGGGATAGGCGGAAAGCGCCAGACGGCTGGTCGTCCATTCGCCGAGCGTGGTCACGTTGCCGCTTGCGAACGACAGGTGGCGAAGCCTCTTGTTGGCGCCGGTCGGCTCCTCGACGAATAGGAGGCCACGGTCGTGGGGAACGAAGCTGGCGTACATCACGCTGCCCGTGACGTCGGTGGAGAACTGCCTGGCGCCGGTCGAGGAAACGACGCTGATGGTGCCGCGGCCGAGCGTGGTATCGACCGCAATGATCGCCACGCGATCGGCGTAGGATGAAACCACAGCGTGGCTGCTACCACTCGTGAGCTGGGCATGGTCGCTTCCGTCGCGCGACACCGACGCGATTCCATAGGATCTGCCCGCGTCACCCGAAGTGTCGACGATGTAGAGCACCCGCTTGCTGGGCGGGGTAAAGGCAAAGGCGCGAACCGGCATCGAGTACATCCGATAGTCCATCAGATCGGTGGCCAAGCGAAGCGGGCTGCCACCGTCCAGTGGCGCCAAGTAGAGCTCGCCGCCCGTCCCGTAGTCGGTGAACCTGGCCATCAGGAATCCCGACCCGTCGTCGGCGATTTGGTAGCCAGTGATCCCGAGATCCCCTTCGGTCAAGGATTGACTGCTGCTCCCGGACCCGAGATCGTGGCGCCAGAGGGTCGCGCCCTGTGAAGCCGAGCCCGCCGATTGGAAGAGGAGCATCCCCCCGGGGACGAAGACCGGGCCCCAAGCCGACGGGGGGCCTATGACGTTGTAGGTGGATCCCGAGGCGTCGGCGACGAAGACGGCACCGGTGCTCGGGGGCTTGTCCTTGGCGTCCGTATAGGCGACATAGGCAGCCCAACGGCTGTCCGGCGACACGGCGAGGCTGCCGGTCGAGGCCCGGTCGGTAAGTTGCTTGCTCTTCCCAGACGCGAGATCCACGACGCTCAACGCACCCGAGACCGTGTCGCAGCCCGAGTGGGTGTAGTAGATGCGCGAACCATCGGGAGTGGCAGCGTGGCTGCAGGTCTGCGTGGGCACACTCAGCAAGACCTCGCCGTCGAGCGATACGGCCACGAGCTTGTCGGCGGCAGTGAGCAGGGCCGCGCCCTGTCCCAGCCACTCGACATTGAACACTCCGCTCCCGAGAACACGAGATGCGCCATCGCCAAGGCGCAGCAGCACGGCGATGTCGGTAGCGTCCGAATCGCCCGGGCCGACGCGCAGGAGAAGCGAGCTGCCGTCGGGTGCGAACAGCGCCTGTTTGGCGCGGCCCAGGTTGAGCACGCCGTTGTTGATGAGCGAAGCACAATCTGCCGGCGGGAGGTCGAGCGCGGGCGCGGCATCGGTGCCGAGGTCGCTCGTCGTGACATCACCCGGCCGGGCATCGCCCGCCCGCGCATCGGGCACGGGTAGCTCGGGACCACCCTCAGGAGCACCGTCGGCCAAGACCGGACCGGGCGGCTCCGAGGGCCGATCACGCGCGCCATCGGGCGCCGCGAGGCTCGCCGCGTCTTCGATGGCCCTGGGCTTCCCATCCCGCCCGCCACCATCGCGACCAGCCAAACCGTTTCGACCACAGGCGGGGACCAGCAACAGAAGTGTCGACGCTCCCAGAACCGCGCCTTTCATGGCGGAGAGTCTATCTCTTC
>JADGRD010000683.1 GCA_017881285.1 Pseudomonadota bacterium
CCTCGGCGGTGACCCGGTCGACGATCTGTCCGTCGGCCAGGCGCACCACCGAGCTGGCGGAGGACCACACGCGGGCATCGTGGGTGGAGAAGATGAAGGTCGTCCTCTCGCTGCGGTTCAGCTCCTTCATCAGATCGAGGATGTTGGTGCCGGTGACCGAGTCCAGGTTGGCGGTGGGCTCGTCGGCGAGCACCAGCTGCGGCCGGGTGACCAGGGCGCGCGCGATGGCCACGCGCTGGCGCTGGCCGCCGGACAGCTCGCTCGGCCGATGACTGGCGTACTCGCGAATCCCGACCCGGTCGAGCAACGCCTCCACGCGCGCGCGCCGCTCCTTCGCCGCAGCGCTGCGCTGGAGCAGCAGGGGCAGCTCGATGTTCTGGAAGACGCTCAGCACCGACACCAGGTTGAAGCTCTGGAAGATAAAGCCAATGGCGTGCAGGCGCAGGCGAGTGAGCTGACGGTCGGACATGCTGTCCGTGGGATTGCCGGCGACGGCGACTTTGCCTTGCGTGGGCGTGTCCACGCAGCCGATGAGATTGAGCAGGGTGGTCTTGCCGCTGCCCGAGGGGCCGGCGATGGCGAGGAATTCACCTTCCTCGACATCGAGCGATACCCCGCGCAAAGCGGGCACCACGAAGGTGCCGAGGGTGTAGTTCTTGGAAACGTCCTGGACCGAAACGATGTGGTTCATGCCCTCCCATTCCTAGCACGCAGATGCCGCGTCGGGGTCATTTGCATCAATCCGTTGCGAATCTGTCGACGAAGCCTCGAACTTCCAGTAAATAACGGCCATGCCCGAGTTTCTCACAGACATCAAGCGCACCCACGACTGCGGCGCCTTGCGCGGCACCGACGCCGGCGCCACCGTCGTGCTCTTCGGCTGGGTCGCTTCCCGGCGCGACCACGGCGGCTGCGTGTTCATCGATCTGCGCGACCGCGGCGGCATCACGCAGGTGGTGTTCGAGCCGCACACCAGCGCCCCCGCGCATGCCCTGTCGAGCGAGCTGCGCTCCGAGTTCTGCATCGGCCTGCGCGGGCTGGTGCACGACCGCGGCGAGCGGCGCAACCCCAACCTGCCTACCGGCGAGATCGAGGTCCACTGCACGGAGCTCACCATCTTCTCGCGCTCGGACACGCCACCCTTCGAGATCGCCGACGACGCGAACGCCAACGAGTCGATCCGGCTCAAGCACCGCGCCCTCGATCTGCGCCGGCCCTCGCTGCAGAAGAACTTCGTCCTGCGCTCGCAGATCTACCAGACCGCCCGGCGCGTGCTGACGGCGCACAAGTTCCTGGAGATCGAAACGCCTTTCCTCGTGAAATACACGCCGGGCGGCGCGCGCAACTTCCTGGTGCCGTCGCGCCTGTCGCCCGGGCAGTTCTACGCCCTGGCCGAGTCGCCGCAGCTCTTCAAGCAGCTCTTCATGGTGGCGGGCTTCGACCGCTACTTCCAGATCGTCCGCTGCTTCCGCGACGAGGATTTGCGCCAGGATCGCCAGCCCGAATTCACGCAGATCGACGCCGAGATGAGCTTCGTCGTCGAGGAAGACGTGCAGAACGTGTTCGAGGCTCTGATGTCCGCGCTGTGGAAGGACATCCTTGGCATCGAGCTACAAACGCCGTTTCAGCGCCTGTCCTATGCCGAGGCCATGGACAGCTACGGATCGGACAAGCCCGATCTGCGCTTTGGACTACCCCTTTGCGACGTCACCGAGATCGTACGCAAACATGACGGCGGCAACGTCGAGATGTTGAGGCCGGTGATTTCGGGCAAGGCCGCCGGTGGCGAGGCTCCGGTGGTCAAGGGCTGGCGCCTGCCAGCCGCCGAGGCCGCCAAGATGTCGAACGCCGAGATCGACAAACTGGAGGAATTCGTCAAAGGACTTGGCGCACGCGGCCTGGCCCGCGCCCGCATCGGCGCTGGCGGGGCGTGGACACGCTCGCCCATGAAGACCATGAGTGAAGCCCTGCGCGCAGATCTGAACGCCACCGCCGGCTTGCAAGAGGGCGACGTCTTCTTCCTTCAGTTTGGCGCGCGCAAGCTCGTGTACTCCGTCCTCGGCGCGCTCCGCCTGCACGTGGCGAACAAGCTCGGCATCATCCATGCGGGCCAGTGGAAGTTTTGCTGGGTGAACGAGTTCCCGCTCTTCGAGCGCACGGATGACGGCAAGTTTGCCGCCGCCCACCACCCGTTCACCTGTCCGTTCGCGGAAGATCTTGAGCGCCTCGAATCTGACCCAGGCTCAGTCCGCGCCCGCGCCTACGACCTCGTGCTCAACGGCAACGAGATCGCCGGGGGGTCCATCCGCATCCATGAAGGCGACGTGCAGTCGCGCGTCTTCCGCGCCATGGGCTTTACCGACGAAGACGCACAAGCAAAATTCGGCTTCCTCCTGGAAGCCTTCCGACACGGCCCGCCACCCCACGGTGGCATCGCGGCCGGCCTCGACCGACTTGCCATGCTCTTGTGTAATGCGGATTCCTTGCGCGACGTGATCGCGTTCCCCAAGACCCAGAAGGGAACCGACCTCTGCACCGACGCGCCATCTTCGGTGGCGACCAAGCAACTCGATGAGCTACATATCGCCCTCGTTGGCGTAGAAGCCAAGTAGCACAGGCGGCAGCGGCCTAACGTCGTGGTTGTGGCAGTGGCTATGCCGGAAAATCCCCATTCAAGCACCGCCTTGCCTAAATATACGTTCCAATTGCCGCGAACAGCCATGCGCGTTGCTCTCGCCACCTGCGAATGTGGTTACGCACCTGAGAGGTGGCAGAGCGTCCATGCGCGCCAGCAATCCCACAAGTAGCATCTCCCTCTGCGTAGACTTCTTCGCGGCAAAATGCGCGATGAGCCATTCAACCTTGTGTTTTCATAGTGTTACGACAATGTGTCAAGAGTGTGTCAGGTGGCACACCTCCTGCTTAGGTGAAGGGCAACCTCTTGGGAGGAGGAAAAATGTCACAAGCCCTCGCAACCGTTCAAACCGAAACGCCAGTCATCAATCGTGAACGGGCGCTCCGTATCCTTTCTAAGTCGCTCTA
>JADGRD010000684.1 GCA_017881285.1 Pseudomonadota bacterium
GACCAGCTCGGCCTGGCGTTGGTCGAGAGGTGCGCGGTAGAAACCCGGAAGGCGGGAATTGGGGCGAGCGTCAGACATTGAACAGTCCAGAAACCTTCGCCTCGGGCTCGTCGGGCACTCGGCGTCGCACACCCAGGCGGTCCAGGTCGAGGTCGAGGGGGCAGAGTGGTTTCTGCAAGGCGCGCGCAAAGAGGCGCGCGGCCTCCGGCGTGGCGAACATGGCGATCCCGATGTCGCCGCCGCCGGCGCCCGATGGCTTGGCGATCCCGCCCACTTCTTTGGCGAGATCCGACGCCCGCGTGAAGGCATCGGTCACGATGGACACCGAGGCGGCGGCGCCGAGCGCCGCGAGCCGCTTGCCGTAGCGGCCCGCCACCGCCACCGCGCCCGTCGCGCTGCCCGCCCGCAACTCGGCGACGAAGCGGCTGGCAATCTCGCGCAGGCCGTCCATGTGCTCGCGGTACGGGGCAGGATTGGCCTTGGCGTATTTCTGGATGGCTTCGATCATGCGGGCGGTCGACACGGACTCGCCGGTCCAGAACACGACCAGGCGCAGGCCGCTGGGAGGATGGAGCGCCTCGACCGACGGCGAGCCCCCCTTGTGGCGCACGACCTTGATGAGTCCGCCGTTCACCGCCGCGGCCACATCGGCCCCCGAGCCCGCGGCCCCCTGAGCCGCCCGGTGCGCCGCGAGCGCCAGAGCCAGGATCTGCTCGCGGTTGGCGTCGACGGAGACGCCGGCCGACTCGAGGAGCGCGCCCACCGCCGCGACCGCGGTGGCGGCGCTCGAACCGAGGCCGATCTTCTGCCCGCCCTGGTGGAAGTCATCCGTGTTGACGAGCACCGAGCCGGGCGGCAGGGCAGACGCGGTCTCGCCGAGCTCGGCCTTGGTCCGGGTGACCGCCTCGTCGACCAGCTTGGACATGGGATTCATGCCCGGCACGAACTGGGCCACGGCGTGGCGGGTGACCGCGGCCAGCACCGCGGGTCCTTCCTCGAGTACGGCGTACTCACCGACGAGAAAGACCTTCCCCGGTGCGATGACGACCGGGGTGCCGACCAAGGTGCTGCGTTCGATACCCATCTAGCCTTCGCTCACGATGCGCGCGCCCGGACCAGGCGCCAGCGTCAAGAGTCTCACGACTCCGGGGGTAGCGGCTAGCGCGGCCTCCACGGTTGGCGCGTCGGCCGCGGCGCACAGCACCTTGAGATGCGGTCCCGCGTCGATGGTGAAGTAGGCGGCCGTCCCACCGGCGCGCAGCTCTTTCACCGTCGCGATGGCGGCCAGCGTTGCGGGATTCCAGTATAGGATGGACGGATCGGCGGCCAGGGCGCAGGCGTGCATGCGCGTGGCGCTGCGCTCGGCCACGGCGCCCAGGCGCGCGAGATCGCGCCCGCGGACGGCGGCTCGCGCCTCGTCGAGATCGGCGGGAACCGCGGCCAGCCAGGCCGGATAGTACGGCGAGGTTCGCGCGGTCAGATCCATGGCTGGGGTGGAGCCGATGGCTTTCTCACCCGTGGCGGTGATGGCCACGCACAAGCGAACGTCCCAGAAATCCTCGCCGGCGATGGTGCGGGCGACGGCGTCGGCGCCGTCGGCGCGGGTGCCCGCGGCCATCTCGACGAACCCGCCGAAGATCGAACGGGCGGCCGAGCCGGAGCCGCGGCGGGCGAGCGCGGACAGTTCCGTGGGCGACAGGTGCAGCCCAGCGGCACGCGTGGCCGCCAGGGCCAGGGCCGCGAAGCCGGCGGCGGAGGATGCCAGCCCGGCCGCGGTCGGCACGCTGTTGGTGGTCCTGACCTCGGCTGGCAACTCGATGCTCGCCAGGTCGCGGACCAGGTCGAGAAAGCGCTGCACGCGGCCAGCGAAGCGGGGCTCGGCCGGGGCGCCGCCGAAGAGCACGCGGTCCCGGCCGTCGGCGCCGGCGGCATCGGACGCGAAGCGGACGGTGGTTTCGCTGCCGAAGTCCGCGAGGGTCAAGGACAGGCTGCCGGTGGCGGGCAGGTTGAGGGCCGCATCGCGCTTGCCCCAGTATTTCACCAGGGCGATGTTGGTGCCGGCGACGGCCCTCACTGATTTGCTGGGGAAGTTGCGCTCAGACATGGCCGATGGTGGTGATGAACCCGTAGTAACCCTTGGCGCGCCAGCGGCGCAAGACCTCCTCGCCGTGTACGCCGGCGATGGCGATGATCGCGCCGCCGCCGCCCGCGCCGGTCAGTTTGGCCCCCGCGGCGCCGGCCAGGCGCGCGGTGTGCACCAGGTCGTCGAGCTCGGGGGTGGAAACCCCCACCCCGGACAGCAAGCCGTGCGCCATATTGAACAGGCGGGCGAGGGCCGCGAGATCCCCCGCGGCCAGGGCTTCCGCGCCAGCGCTCGCGAGGTCGCCCATGGCGTCGATGAGCTTGTGCGCGACCGGCACGCCTTCACACAGGGCTTGCACCTGCGCGACCAGGGCGCCCGTGTCGTGCGCCTTGCCGCTCAGCCCGACGCAAAGCTCGAAGGGCGAGGCAAGCGGCAAGTCCTGCCAGCCGTGTTGCTTGTCGAATCGTCCCAGGCGGCCACGGCTGGCGGCCGCGGCGTCGATGCCCGAGGGCGTGCCGTGAAACACCGACTCGGCGGCGGCGACCGCGTCCAGCACGCCGGCCTCGCCGGCGCCGGCGCGCGCGGCCACGGCGCGAGCGACGGCGACGGCCATGGCGGCCGAACTGCCCAGACCGGCGCGCGCGGGCACCTCGGATTCCAGCCAGAAATCAAGACTGCTCCTGTCCGTATGCAAACGATCGAGCAAGCGGGCGATGGCCTGGCCGGGAAGCGAATCGTCGCCGACCCGCGCCTCCAGTTGCCAGGCGGGCACCGAGAGCGTGCCCTCGCCGGGACTGGCGTGCGCGCGCACGGTGGCGCCCAGCCCGGCGGCCAGCGCGGGATGGCCGAAGACGACCGCATGCTCGCCGAGCAGGATGACCTTACCGTGGCCGACGCCCGTCGTGGTCGCGTTGGCGTCGATCATTCCGGTCTCTGTGCGATCCAATCGAGGAGCTCG
>JADGRD010000685.1 GCA_017881285.1 Pseudomonadota bacterium
GAAGCCCATCGTCGAGATCAGCTTCACCCCGTCGGCCATGGCTAGCACCAGCAAGGTGCAAACCGCGCTTTGGTACAACAACAAGTCGCCCAATATCTCGAAGCCCAAGGATTGGACCAAGTGGGAGGCCTTCATGGCGGCCATCGTGCAGCACCTGGAAACACGCTATGGGGCCGCCGAGGTGCGCAGTAACTGGTTCTTCGAGGTGTGGAACGAGCCCTCGTGGATGTACGAAACCGGCGACAACGGCTACAACGAGCTGTACGGCCACACCTCCAAAGGGCTGGCCGCGGGTGACTCGCAGATCCGTATCGGTGGTCCCGCCGGGTCGGCCGGGGAATCGCCCGGTCTGATCTCCGGGCTCATCAGCTACGCCAACAGCAATAGCGTCAAGCTGGATTTCATCACCTTCCACAACTACGCCAACGACAACAACAACAAGGTGGCCGACGCCAATGCCATGCTGTCGTTCTACGACTCCATCAGCAACACCATCTCGTCCGCCAAGTTCACCGGGACGGTCATCAACGACGAATTCGGCTCCAGCTACGACACCGTGGTCACCCGGGACAACGAGGTCGCGGCCAGCTTTATCGCCAAGACCGTGCACCTGATTGGTACAGCCAGCAAGGCGGGACCGCCGTACATGTACGCCTGGTGGGCACTCTCGGATCTTTACGAGGAGTTCGACACGGGAACCGCCACCGCCTTCCGCGAAGGCAACTATGGGTTGCTGCTCAAGGGCGATCCCGCCATCCCGGTGTCCTTTGATGTGGCCAAACCGCCGTTCAACGCCTTCCGTTTGCTGCACATGATGGGCGACACGCGCGTCGGTACCAGCGGGGGCACGACTTCCGACGGTGTAAACGCCGCCGCCACCGTGTCCAGCGACGGCAGCGCGGTGCAGATCCTGGTCTACAACCATGTGGCCGGCGGCACGGGCGATTCCAGCAAAGCCAGCCAGGTCAAGCTGACCGTCAACAACATCCCCGGCACGGGCGCGCTCAAAATCCGCCAGTACCTGCTCGATCGCACCCACGCCAACGCCTATCAGACCTGGGTCGGCCTGGGCAAACCCGCCAAGCCTTCCGAGGGGCAATGGACCCAGCTCAGCAGCGCCGCCGAGCTTTGCTATTTCGAGACCACGGCCACGGGCACCTCGTGGAGCACGACGTATCCGCAGAACGTCTACGGGGTCAGCCTGTTCACCATCGGCCGCTGAGCCAATTCGTCTCGGGGTCGGTGGACGCAGTACTTCGCCTCGCCCAAACACCCAGGGTGTTCCACGCCCTCACGAAGAGCACCGCGATGACCGCAGATACTGCGGTGTACCTGCGCGCCGGGACGTATCCGAAGACGCGCGCCTTGACGTTCATCCGAGTGTGGCCATGATGCAACCAGACGCCTACGGGCCTACGCCTTGTCCGACATCCAGTTCCCGCGAGAACCTGTCGATTCTTGACCCGGAATGCTCGGGCGCGCGGTCAATCTCTATGAAACTTGTCCTACGCCATGCCAACGCTTCGCGCTAACGTGCCCCTTTCCTTGGTAGTCGGCCAAGATCGCCGCGCTGCCAGCGATGGGGACGTCGCACGCGCGCTCAGTGCCGGGGAGACCTGGGCCGCAGCTGAAACGTGGCGACGGTTCGCGCCCATGGTGCTCAAGCTCGCGAAGCGCACCCTGGGGTCCGCAACCGAGGCAGAGGACATCGGCCAAGAGGTCTTTTGCCGCGTGTACCGTAAAGTGGGGACTCTGCGCGAGCCCGATAGCTTCCGGAACTTCGTCTACACCTGTGCTCTGCGGGCGCTCCAGAACGAGCTGCATCGCAAGAAGATGCGCTCCTGGCTCTCGTTCGAGCGGCCCGAGTTGCTGGATCTTCAGGAGGGCGAAGCCCTGGACGTAGAGTCGCGCGACCTGCTGCGTAAGCTCTATGTATCGCTCGATCGGCTAGCGCCGCGCGACCGGATCGTGTTCGTCCTGAGGCGCGTAGAGGCGATGACCATAGAGGAGATTGCTCACGCCATGGAGCTCTCGGATTCCACGGTGAAGCGCTCGCTGGCGCGAGCTTCGCACCGTTTGTCCCGGTGGATGGATGACGAGCCACGACTAGCCGCTGGGGAAGGATGCGGACGATGAACATGACCACTGGCGAGCCCAAGGACGGTCCGGCCCTGGCCGAGGCGACGGAGCTCTGCCGCGACACGCTGGGGCCGCCGAGCACGGCGGAGCTTGAGCGGGGACTCGACGGCTTCCTCGCGCGTATCGCTCCGAAACCGCAGCACCCGCGGAGGTTCCTTCGTTGGTCTGTGGCAGGCGTCACGGTGGGGCTCTGCGCGCTGCTTGCCTTCGAGGTCGCTTCGGTCTTTCGGACGCGCTTGCCCGCTCCCGAGGCACCCACGCTTGCCTACCGGATCGAGGGAGGCAGTGTCCTCGAAGGCGGATACCTGCGCGAATCCGGCCACGCGGGCATGAACGTGCTGTTCAACGAGGGCAGCAGATTGGTGCTTGCGCCGGGCACACGCAGCCGGATTCGCGTGGTCGACCGCGACGGTGCCCACGTGGGCATCGAGCGAGGCAAGGCGTCCTTCCGGGTTGCGCACAAGAGCGATCGACGGTGGCTGGTCGATGTCGGCCCGTTCCTGGTCAAGGTCACGGGAACCGTCTTCACGGTTTCATGGGATCCGTGGAACGAGGAGCTCGATCTCAGGCTCGCGGAGGGTAGTGTCGTGATCAGCGGTCCCGTTTCGGCGGGTGAAATACCCTTGCGGGCAGGCCAGCGATTGGTCGCGAATCTGGCAAAGGTGCAGACCGTGATCACGGAAGAGACGCCGGACCAAGCGCGCCATGAGGCTTCCGACGCTTCCTCCGCGCCAGCCGTGCCTCCACCCGGGCTGCAACCGTCCCTCCCCGGCCTCTCGCCCAGGACCGTCACACCCGCGGTCGCCCGGGCTCGCGGGTTGGTGAAGGTCGCCCGCGGGAACGGCCGCCACCGGTGGGTTTTCGAGGGGTTCGTTACGTCGCTTTCGTGCTGCCC
>JADGRD010000686.1 GCA_017881285.1 Pseudomonadota bacterium
TTGACACGGCGGCAGACACGTCTACGAAAGCGAGGACATCCATGGCAACAAGGAAGAAGATCGCACCGCGGATCGAGTCCTGCATTCTCGCGGCATGCCTCCTCGCGACGGGAGCCGCGTGTTCCTCCGGATCGGGTGGCGGGAAGGAGACCGGTGGACAAACGGGTACCGGCGGCACGCAGGCCACGGGCGGCACGCCCCCCCCCGGCTCGGGTAGTGTGGCGGCCACGGGCGGAGCCAGCACTGGCGGCACCAGTGGTACGGGTGGGAGCGTGGCGACGGGTGGCTCATCAGCCACGGGTGGCGCGAGCGCGACCTCGTCCGGCGGGACCAGCAGCGGGGGAGCTCCTGCGACCGGCGGTGGTGTCGGCACGGGCGGACGCGTGGGCGCCGGGGGAATCCAGGGCACGGGCGGCACGAACGCTACCGGCGGCACTTCTTACGTCCAGTGCAATTCCTGCCCTAGCACTGGCGGATCTACGAACGCGGGGGGCCGCGGTGGCTCGGGCGGAACCATCTCCACGGGTGGAACGGCCGGCAGGGCGACGGGCGGAGCGCCAAGCACGGGTGGCATGCCCGGAACGGGCGGTGGCGGTGGCGGGATCGATGGCGGCGTCGGCCAAGCGTGCGCTTCGACGCTGCCAGCCATCACGGACTACACAGTCCTTGCGGGGCCGTTCCCGACGACCTCGGAGACCAAGACCGGCCCTGACGGCCAATGCGTCATCTACCGGCCCAAGACCCTGGGCGAGAACGGCTTCATGCATGCGCCGATCGTCTTCGGACCCGGCATCGGCATGCAGGCGAGCCAGCTCTCGGGCATGCTTACCAGCTTTGCTTCCCATGGCTACGTGGTCATCGGCACCGGCGTGCTCAACGGCGGCCCCAACGACCCCGCCAACAAGTCCGCCATGGTGAACGCGCTGAACTGGATCATCCAGCAGAACGACAAGGCTGGCACCTACCAAGGCAAGCTGGCCACCAAGTGCGCGATCTCCATGGGCTACTCGGTCGGTGGTACCGCCGCGGTCGAGGTCGGCGGCGAAGCGGCCGTGGCCACCACCGTCTCCATCCACGGCCACGTCGCCACCTCGGCCATGCACGGGCCCTTGCTCCAGACCAGCGGAGACCAGGACACGGTCGGACGGCCCATGCAGCAACAAACCTTCGACAAGTCCCAGGTCCAGACGTTCTTCGGGACGGTGTCGGGCGCCGATCACGGGTATATCCAGTCGAACAATGGAGGTGTCGAGCGACCGGCCATCATTGCGTGGATGCGCTACTGGATCAACGGCGACACCGGGGCGCAGAAGTACTTCTGGGGCGACACCTGCGTATGTTGCGTCTCTCCCTGGATGGATCCGAAGCGCAAGAACTGGCAATAGGGCTTCCCGCGACGTCGCTACTTCGGCTGGTCGGCCGCGGGCAGGTAGTCAGGGCGGACCGGCGAGAAGATTTCGATGGCGACCGAGTCCTCGAGGATCTCGGCGCCGTGGAGGACGTCGGCGGGAATGCACCAGCTCGCCCCCCTGGTCGCGTCGAATTGCTCGCCGGCGATGGTCATGCGCATGCGGCCCGAGACCAGGTAGCCGGTCTGCTCGTAGGGGTGCTTGTGCAGGGGCAAGGTGCTGCCGGCCTGCATGCGGAATTCGGTCGCCAGCGTGAGCTGGCCGTACACGAGGGTCCTGCGCTCGATCCCGGGTAGCGCGGGCTCGAAGCCTTCGGTGCTGGTTGTTGCGAACATGGTGGTTGACGGAACCTAGCACCTGCCCGCGCCCCCGCACGCAAGGCCGAGAAGCGCCAGTGCACAGACGAACGTTCGCTTGATGACCTACCTGCTTTCGTCGGTGCTGCGGTTCTACGGGCAGTACTCGACCGCGCCGATGTCCGGGGCGCCGCCGCAAGGTATCTTATTGCCTTCATAGTCGACCCAGGCCTGCATGGCGTCCGGGCTGCCCTTGTCCACGGCCGGGCTGGTGGGCGCGAGGCGATAGGTGTCCACGAGTCCCGGATCCGTGACCACGATGATCCCATTGGTCCCGGTCTTCACTCCCATGGGGGCCTTGGGCGCGAAGAGGTTGTTGTAGAAGTCACTGGGGCCGGGCGGGAGCGTCATCCTCGCCGAGCCGCCGCCGTCGAGCACGATGAAGAGGTTGTTGCGCACCGTGATGTTGCCGGGCTGGATCTTGAATTGGTACTGGCAGATCTTCCCTGAGCCCTGCCTGTCGAGGCACAGCTCCTTCTCACCGCAGTCCGTGTCTGCCGTGCACGCTACATAGGTTGGATTGGTTCCAGTGGTGAATACGGGATCCGTGTCGTAGAAGATGCCGAACGCGGCGGCGCCGCCCTGGGGGATGTCGTCGTTGGCCGGCCCGTGGATGAGCGTGTTGTGCTCGAAGATGAGCCCCTGGAAATCGGTGTTCGCCGGCTGCAGCAGATACAGCCACATGGCATCGATGGAAACGTTGTACGAGACGGTCGCGTTGCGGACGATGGCGTGATTGAGCTGGATCTTCTGCCCATCGCCGCTGAAGTTGCCGGCACACGCCTCGAAGAGGCCCACGCTGCGCTCGCAGTAGTTATGGTGGAAGAAGGCGTTCTCGATGATCTCCCCCGCCTTGTTGCCGATGATCTCGAGGCAACCGCCCTCGGCGCCGTTGAGGGTGGTATTGGGAACCCAGCAGTTGATGGCGGTGTTGTAGGCGACCTCGTTGTTGCCGGCGTTCATGACGAACGCCTCCGAGCCGCCCGAGGTGTTGACGTTCCCGGAATCCCCGCTCAAGCCGGACAGGTCGTGCACGTAGTTGCCGACGATCAGGTTGTTCTGTCCCGAGATGGAGAAGCCGAGCTGCATTTTGCCGAACTCCTGGCCCTCGATGGCGCCGTCGACCTCGCAGTTCTGGACCACGTTGCCATTGCTGCTCACGGGGAACGCGATGACGGCGTAGCCTTTCACCTTGAGGCCGTCAACTAGATTGGTGCCTCCGAGCTGGACGCCGGCCGTGGCCGTGGTCTTCCCGTCCGACGAATCGA
>JADGRD010000077.1 GCA_017881285.1 Pseudomonadota bacterium
CTCGGCGCGCGGATGCGTGGTCTCCGCCGGCCACTCCTCGCGCAAGAGGAGCGCCTCGAGGAACCCGACCGCCTGGGTCAGCAGCACAGGATCGTGCTCGCGCTGCCCCTGGTAGATGAGGTCCAGTACCTGGGCCACCTCGTCGCCCGCGTCCGGCTGGGCGAGGCTCGATTCCTCGCCGATGATGGCCAGGATGTCCCTCCAGCCGCCCTCCGCCGCCCGCTTCATTACCTTGGCCCGAGCGACCGGCCGCAACGAGGGACGCAGCACCAGCGCGCGTTCGAGCGTGACGAGCGCCTGGTCGTCCTGCCCGGTGGCGACGAGCTGACGGGCGGCGGCGAGCAAGGCACAGCTGGCGTCCTCGTTCCGGCCCTGCGCGACCGCGAGCTGCGCCACCTCGTCGAAGAAGGCCGCGGCCTCGGCCGCTTGACCACGCTCGGCCGCGATCACGGCCAACGCCAGGGTTCCCGGCACGAAGTCCGGCCAGCGCGAGAGCGCCGCATGGGCTACGTCCTGGGCCTCCGCGAGCGTGCTCTGGTCAGCCAGCAGGAGCTGCAGCAGGCGCGTGGTGCCGATGCGGTCATCGGCCTCGAGCGGCGCCAGCGCCCGCAACAGCCCCAGCGCGGTCGCGATGTCGCCGCGGGCGAGGGCATCCTCGATGTGGCCGCAGCGGGCGGTGAACTCGCGCATCGGATAGGCCTCGGGGTTGGCGTCCCCGTCGAGCAACGGATCGTGTGGCGCCTCCGCCTCGTCGAGCGAGAAGACCAGCGGCACATGGGTGGACTTGGCCGCGCCGCCGGCCACGCGGATGTGGATCCGCGAGCGCTCGGGCATCCGCCATCCGTACATGGGCAGCATGGCGAGCATGGCCAGTTCGCACACGTCGACGCGGATGTCGGCGGCGCTGTGAATGTGCACGAGCGGCGGCAGGGCAACCTCGGCCGCGCTCTCCCGGTTGGCCGGGGTTTCGGCGCCGAGCGCGGAAAAGAGCGCCGTGACCACCAGGGGCGCGGGGATTGGCAAGAACCCGAAGGCGCGCACGTCGTACACGCACAGGCTGGCGCTGCGCGGAGGCAGAGGTGACAACATGGCCGCGGCGATGAGCTCGACCTCGCGCCCGCCGAGGCGCACCCGCACGCCGAGGGTGAGGCGCGAGCCATCCACCGTGACGCGGGGATCGAAGATGCCGAAATCGCCGAGCGGCGCCCGGACGAGAAAGCCGGTCAGCTGCTCGCCGCCCACGGCGAGCGCCAGTTCGCGCAACCGCAGGCGCCGATTCTTGAAACGTGCCAACCCGCCGGAAAGGTCGAAGGGGAAGCTCAGGTTCGGGATCTCGAGCTCCAGGGAATCGACGCGGCCCAGGCCCTCGAAGTCGCGGCCGGCCATGCTGAGCAGTCCGCGCCCCTGCACGAAAGTGAGACGGAATGCGCCCTCGGTTTCAGACATGGTCGGCCTGCCTGGGCTGATTGTAGAACAATCGGACGCGACGACCACGGAAGTATGCAATCAGAAGCAGGCTCCACAGGACGCCCATCCCGGTAACGACCAGGGGAACGTCAACCAAGAAGAGCCGAGCTTGGGCGGCTACGGTGCCGGCGTCGAGCACCGCCCGCCCGGCCCGCGCGGCGTCCTGAGCATAGCCATCGACCAGCATGGGGGTAAGCCAGGGCAACATGCGACGCACCACCAACCCAAGAAAGAGGGCATTCCCCGCGCTGACCACGATACCGGCCCAGCCCGCGAGCAGAGCCACGCGCCGGCCGCGGGCGTCGCCCGAGAAGACCGCCGCCACCGCGAACATATAGATGAGCCCGAGGCCCAGCCGGGCCACGGCAGAAGCGGCCAGGGAGACTGGACGATGGCGCGAGAGCGCGTTGCCGAGCACGACCTGGCCGCGCAAGAGGGCCTCCTGCTGACCATCGAGACTGCCGTCCAAGCTCAACACCTCGGCCTTGCCAGTCGCCACCCGATGCAAGTCACTCACGGCGGTCACGAAGAAGCGACCGCCGAACAGCAACAAGAGCACCGTCAGCAGCGTCATCCAGCGCGGCCGGCGGCGCGCGCCTTCCCGCTCGTTCCGCTCGTCACGGCCGAGGGTCATTGTCTGCTTCTTGCCAGGGACTAGAACTGTGGTGGAGTGCAGGGCTCGTATTGGATCGCGCCCTCGGGGCCACCCTCGTAGCGCAGCAGATCGTTGTTCACCTCGATCTGCTTGGCGTCGCGCGCCTCACGGCAGCGTTCGAGCGCCCACTCCATCACCACCATGCTACCCTTGCGCTTGGCCGCGTCTTCGATGAGACCGACCTTGTTCTTTTCGAATTCGGCCAGGTCGGGCTCCTTGCGCTCCTTGAGCTTGACCACGATGAAGCTGCCCATCTCCTCGACGGGACCGGCGAGGGGCGCATCCTGCGTCAGCGCGAAGATGGCCTTGACCAGGGTGGGCGCCTTGCCGATGCCCGCCACCGTCGAACCGTGGCGTGAGAAGAGCCCGGTTTCCTCGGCCACCGTGCCCTTGGCGGGTGCGGCACCTTCCTTGCCTTCCTCCGGCGCCGGATAGAGATCCTTCAAGCTCTTGCTGGGTGCCGCCTTGATCTTGGCGAGGGCCGTGTCGGCCTCGGCCTTGGCATGCGTCCGGCTCTTCTCCTCGCGCAGCTTGCTCTCGGCAAGCTCGAGCTTGGCCGCCGCGAAGTCGATGGTGCCCTCGCGCGTGGCCTCGGCGATGGCCAGGACAAAGCCGCTCGCGGTCTTCACCGGGCCCACCAGCTCGCCGTCCTTGGCCGCCGCGACCTTGGCCTCGACGGCGGGATCGAGCATGGTGCCACCCACGCGCTGCCAGCCGAGGTCGCCGCCGCGGCCTCGGGTCCGCTCGTCCTCCGAGGCGGACTTGGCGACCTTGGCGAAGGCCTCGCCCTTGCGGATGCGCGCGGCGAGACCGTCGGCCTTCTTCTGCGCGGTCGCCAGATCGGCTGCCGTGGGCTCGACATCGAGCTTGACCAGGATCTGGCGCAGGTGGCGCTGCTTGGGCTGCTTCTCGTAGAGGGCGACTTTGCGCTCGTCGTAGAGCTTCTGCAGCGCTTCGGTGTTGGCCGCGGCGTACTTGGCGATCTCTTCGGGCCGCAGCTCGAGCTCGGACTCGTGGGTGTGCACGGGGAAGCGCAGGTACTCGACGTTCACCTGGTCGGCCTGCCGCATCCATTCCTCCTTGACCTCGGCGGGCGAGACGGCGACCCCGGCGCGCAGGCTGTCGCGCATGCGGTTGGCCAGCATCTCGCGGCGCTGCTCCTCGATGAACCCGCGCGGGGTCATGCCCATCTGGTACTGCACGAACTTGCGGAAGTGCTCGTACGAGAACTTGCCGCCATCGTCGAAGATGGTGGCCTTCTGCTCGCGGCCAAGCCCGATGAGCTTGGACTCGCCGAGGAAATCCTCGACCTCTTCATCGCTGACCCGGAAACCGGCGCGCTCCGCCTCGCTGGCCATGATCTCGCGGTCGATGAGCATGTCCATGATGGTTTCGTGCAATCGCATCATCTTGGCCCGCTGCGGGGGAATATTCTGCGCGCCCACCATCATCATCCCGTACAGGTAGTCCTGCCGGCTGAGCAGATGGCCCTTCACCCGCGCGCCCTCCAGGTTCGACACCTGGGTGCGACCGCGTTTGCCGCTGCACGAAGACGGCGACTGCGGGCCGAAGTTAATGATGAAGACCGCGATTATGACGCCAAACAGCACATAGATGAGTAGCGACCGTGACTGTTGACGCATCTGCTCGAGCATGGAACTAGGTCCTCCGTCGTCGTTCTATTGCCACGATGGTCCGCCGACGGCAAAGCCGGCAGCTTTCCACGCGAGTATCGAAAAGGTGCGGCAATCTAGCACGGACTTGCCGGGAAGCAGAGAGCGGAAAGAAGGCCCGGCCCCGGCTGCCCCGGTTGCGGCGAGAAAACCGGAAGGCGGGTTATCATGGGGTTAAGTACCCTCGGAACGGAATTTGGAAGAACGGAATTTGGAAAAGGTGCCCTCGGACAGAAATCCAATGATTCGTCGCCTCGCGATGTGCATCGCCATGGCCAAGGTCTTGGCCATGTCCGGTGCCGTTCTGGCATCGGCGCTGTTGCTCGCATTCGCGCTTTTCGGTTGTGGGCACATTGGGAACGCACGTGCCTTCCCGCTCTACCCGAACCCCGACAAGCCACGCCCCACCGCTTCGCTCGCGCATTTGCAGGGCCCCATTGGCTGGGTCGACGCGATTGACGTCGAGCCCTATGGCACCGTTTTTGACGTGCTGCCGGGCTGCCACGTGGTGACACTTCGCCGCAAGGTCGGCGCCAGCGACGTGTCTGGCGCCTGGGTGGCGGACTTGGGCACGATGACCTATGTGTTTTGGATGAAGCCCGGCCACCTCTATTCAGTCGACGTCTCCGTCAGGTTCCGGGGCGCTTCTCATGGCACCATGACGATCACGGCCGAGGACCGAGATTCGGCCGGAACAGCTGCAACCGTGGTTCCGCAAGCTCGTGGAATGAGAGAAATCGAGGCGTGCCAGGATTGGCAAGCTGCCGCCACCCTGCCATCACCCGAGGGGGCCGCTCCGACTCCCACGCCGACCATGCCGATGAAGCCGTGAGCGTCTTCCGGTCCGAGGGTAGTTTTTCTTGGGTCCTTCGGACCACTGCGTCAGGGAGGTCTACCAGCCACGGCCATGGCCTCGGCCACCACGCTGCACTGAGGGATGGCGCGCGACTTCGGGCGTGGCGCGAACCCGGGGTGTGTGATAATAGGGGCTTGCCTACGGCAGGAGGTGCGATGCATCACACTGCCCGGCGCTCAACATGCTACTTGACTGGGTCTACGGACTCTTCTCCAACGACCTCGCCATCGATCTCGGGACGGCGACGACGCTGACATTCGTCCGCGGCAAGGGGATCGTGTCCAACGAACCCTCCGTCGTGGCGGTCCAGCGTTCGGGCAACGGCACCAAGAAGGTGCTGGCCGTGGGCAGGCAGGCCAAGGAGATGCTGGGGCGCACGCCGGGCAACATCGTGGCGGTGCGCCCCATGAAGGATGGCGTGATCGCCGACTTCGAAGTCACCGAGGCCATGCTCCGTTATTTCATCACCCGCGTGCACAACCGCCAGACCCTGGTCAAGCCGCGCATCATTATCGGCGTGCCTTCGGGCATCACCGAGGTCGAGAAGCGCGCCGTGCGCGACTCGGCTCTCGCCGCCGGCGCGCGCGAGGTCTATCTCATCGAGGAGCCGATGGCCGCGGCCATCGGCGCCGGCCTGCCCGTCACCGAGCCGTCGGGCAACATGATCGTCGATATCGGCGGCGGCACCACCGAGGTCGCGGTCATCTCGCTCTCGGGCATCGTGGCGGCGCGCTCGATCCGCGTCGCGGGCGACAAGCTCGACGAAGCGGTGGTCGCGTACATCCGGCGCAAGTACAGTTTGCTCATCGGCGAGCGCACGGCCGAGCTCGTCAAGAAGCAGATTGGCAACGCCTACAAGCTCGACGAGCTCGAGTCGATGGAGATCAAAGGGCGCGATCTCATCGCCGGGGTGCCCAAGACCATCGTGGTGACCAGCGACGAGATGCGCGAGGCCCTGGCCGAACCCGTGGGCGCCATCGTCGAGGCGGTCAAGTCGGTGCTGGAACGCACGCCGCCCGAATTGGCTGCCGACATCGTCGATCGCGGCATCGTGCTCACCGGCGGCGGTTCGTTGCTGCGCAATCTCGACGTGCTCCTGCGCGAGGAAACCGGCCTGCCGGTCATGTTTTCCGATTCGCCCGAGTGCGCGGTGGTGCTGGGCACGGGCCGCGCGCTCGACGAACTGGCCCTGCTCAAGGAAGTCGCCCTGCAATAGGGGCCCGCGGGACGGGCCGTAGGCTCACGGCACAGGCAGCATGCTTCCCACTGGCCACAGGCAGAAAGTCCGCGAGGTCGTGATCATCACGACGGCCTTCGTGTTGTCGCTCTTCCTGCTGCGCGGGAGCGCGCGCGCGCCGGAGTATCTGTCGCCGCTCGACCGCGGCATCCTGACCTTGGTGTCGCCCATTCAATCGGCCTTCGCCACCCTGGCGCGCAGCATCGGCCACGCGGCCGGGCGCTATGTCGACCTGGTGCACGTGCGCGCCGAGAACGAGGGCCTGCGCAACGAGAACCGCCGCCTGCGCGGCGAACTGCTGGAAGCCAAGCGCGGCGCCGCCGAGAGCGTCCGTTTCCAGCACCTGCTCGGCCTGCGCAACGCGGTCACGGCCGAGACCCTCGTCGGGCGCGTGATCGCCATCGACGTCTCACCGTATTTTCGCGTCGCCCGCATCCGCCTCGATCGCGGCGAAAGCCTGGTCCAGCGCGGAATGCCGGTCATCACGCCCGAGGGCGTGGTCGGGCGAATCAACCGCACCTCGGGGGAAACCTCGGACATCATGCTTTCCGTGGATCCGCGCTCGGCCATCGACATCGTCCTGCCCCGGACCGGCGGACGCGGCATCATGAAGGGTAAGCCGGGCGAGAACGGCTACCGCTGCTCCATCGAATACCTCATGCAGGGCGAGCAGGCCAAGGAAGGCGATCTCGCGGTCACGAGCGGCCTCGGCGGTTTCCCGCGCGACTTGCCGGTCGGCCGCATCAGCAAGATCGTGAAGAACACGGCCGGGCTAACCCAGGACATCGAGATCACGCCCGATGTCGACTTCGCCCGCCTCTCCGAGGTGCTGGTGGTCGTGGCCCCCGCCCCACCCGCCGACCCGGAGGCCGGCGTGAGGAAACCCCTGGTGCCCGCGCACGGGCTGGCGGTCTACCGCTGATGCGCTCCATCGCGACGATTTACGGAGGGGTGATCCCCTTCCCCCGTCGGGCAAAGCCCGCCGGGTCCCTCCTTCCCCCGACTCGGCCGCAGCCGCCTCGCGGCTCGCGCTTTGCGCTCGCGTGCTGTTCGAGGCGACAACTACGAACCCTTCAACCTATTTGAGCAAATAGTACCAATGCACTCCATCGCCACCCTCGCCGTCGGCCTCCTCCTGCTGCTCTTGCAGTCCACGGTCATGGAATTCGCGCCCGTGCACCTGGTGACGCCCAGCCTCGGGCTGCTGGTCGTGCTCTACGTCGGGATGGCGCCGCTCAAGTGGTCGCCGGGCTCGGCGGTGGTGGTCGGCTTCTGCCTGGGCTACCTCTTCGACCTGGTTTCCGGCGCCCCGCGCGGCGTGCACGCCTTCGTCTTCGTGACCGTCGCGCTCATCGCGCGCGTCCTGGCCTGGCGTTTGGCCGTGCGCGGAATCGTGCTCAAGGGGGCGATCTCGTTCGTGGCCAGCATGATCGCCGCGTTCCTCATCGTGGTCGTGCGCGCCCAGATCAGCCCCGAGAGCGGCTACGGCGGGCTCCGCCAGGCGCCGCTCGAGGCCCTGCTCACCGCCACGTTCGGCCCGCCCGTGCTCTGGCTGCTGGCCCGCCTCGACGGCCGCCTCGACCCCGCCCTGCTGCGGGTCGGGCTCGCGCGCCGCCGCGCCCGCGCCTTGGGCCAGGGCGTTCCCCAACGCTGACTTCCGCCGATGGAAATCGCAGGACAGGACGCCGAACTTCCCGAGATACGGCATCGCAGCCAGGTGCTGTCGCTGATCGTGGCCCTGGTCTTCCTGGCGCTCGGCGGCCGCCTGTTCTACTTGCAGGTCGTCGAGGGCGACAATTTCTACCGGATGACGGCCGAGAACATCATCCGCACCGTCACGCTGCCGGCCACGCGCGGTCAGATCCGCGACCACAAGGGGCGCGTGCTCGCCACCATGGTGCCGTCCTACGACATCGAGGTCTATCCTTCGCAGCTCACGCGCGAATCGTACGACCACCTCCGCGCGCTGCTGGGTCCGGATGTGGAACGCTTCCCGACCTGGGAGGCGATCAAGGCCGAAGCCACCAAGGGCAAGGATCGCACCATGGTGGTGTCCGAGAACGTCAGCCGCGAGGTGATGGCCCAGCTCGAGACCTCGCTCGACAAGCCGGGCATCCACGTCGCGTCGGTGCAGCGGCGCCACTATCCGGGCGGCACCACGGCGGCGCATGCCATCGGCTATCTCAACGAGGTGTCGGCGGACGAGCTCAAGACCCGCAAGGACGAGGGCTATCAGGCCGGGGACACCATTGGCCGCACGGGCATCGAACGGCAGTGGGAGCCGTACCTGCGCGGCCACAAGGGCTTCGAGAAGGTGGTGGTCAACCGGCGCGGGCTGCGCCGCACCGACGTACGCATCGCCGATCTCGTCACCGACGGCCCGGTCAGCCAGTCCCCGTCGCCGGGCAACAACGTGCTCCTCACCCTCGATCTCGACGTGCAGCGCCTCGTGGAACGCGCCCTGCGCGGGGTGCGCTCGGCCGCGGCGGTAGTCGTCGACATCGAAACCGGGCGCATCCTCGCCATCGCCTCGAAGCCCGCCTTCGACCCCAACATGATGTCGGGCGGGCTGTCACAGGAAAGCGTGGCCCGCGTTCTCAGTGATCGCCTGCGCCCGTTCCGCGACAAGGCCCTCTCCGACACCTTCAACCCCGGCTCGACCTTCAAGGCCATCACCGCGCTGGCCGGGCTCGAGGAGAAGGTCATCGTGCCCGAGGACAAGGTCAAGTGCGGTGGCCACATCCAGATTGGCCGCCGCCGCTTCCGTTGCACCAAGGCGCACAAGACCGTGAACCTCTACGACGCTATCGTGCAAAGCTGCAACGTCTTCTTCTACGACCTCGGCGGCCGGCCCGGGATGATGAACCGCATGGCCAAGACTGCGGCGGACTTCGGCCTGGGCGCCCCCACCGGGCTAGGACTCAACGGCGAGCAGGCGGGTTTCCTTCCGACCGAGGAGTGGCACCGCACGCGCGACGCCGCGGACAAGAAGAACGAGGGCTTCGCCATCGGGCACGCGCTCAACACCGCCATCGGCGAAGGCGCCGTGCGCGTCACGGTCCTGCAGATGGCGCTGCTCTATGCCACCATCGCCGCCGAGGGCAAATTGTGGCTGCCCCAAATCGTCGAGCGGGTCGAATCCCCCGCCGGGCAGGTCATCGAGGAATTTCCGCCGCGCGTGCGGCGCGAGGTTTCCGTGGCGCCGGAATCCCTGGCCTTCCTACGGCGCGCGCTCTACGGCGTCGTCTTCGATGCCAAGGGCACGGCCTACAAGGCGCGCCCGAAGCACATCGAGATCGCCGGCAAGACCGGCACGGCGCAGGTCTTCCAAGGCGGCCGGCGCGGCGGGGATGAACCGCCGTTGCCCTACGAGCGCGTGGACCACGCCTGGTTCGCCGGCTTCGCGCCGGCGGCCAAACCGCGCATCGCCTTCGCGGTCCTCGTCGAGCACGGCGGTCACGGTGGCTCGGTGGCGGCGCCGGTGGCGGTCGAGATCGTCGAAAACTACTTCGAGAGCGTGGTGGCCCCCGAGGAGCGCAACCCGCCGCGCCTCTCCCACCGGGGCGAGCGCCGCCTGAGCGCCACGGCCGACAAGCCGGCCCCCGAGCCCCGCCACGCGGACAAGCCGGAGAGCGCCCCCCCAGGCGACGACCCGGCTCCGGCGGCAACCACGGGAGCTCCCTGATGCCCCGGGTCGTCTCCTGGCGCAAGCTGCGCTTCCGCTTCGACTGGACGCTGACCGTCGCGGCGACGGTGTGCCTGTCGCTCGGGCTGGTCAACCTGTGGAGCGCCGTGCGTGAGCGCCAGTTCAACCTCTTCGCGCAGCAGCTATCGTGGATCGCGGGCGGCGCGCTCATCTTCCTCGCCGTGGCCAGCTTCGACTATCGCATCATCTCACGCATAGGCTACGTGCTCTACGCGATCGGCATCGTCCTCCTGGTCTCGGTGCTCGTGCACGGCAAGGTGGTCAGCGGTTCGCGCCGCTGGTTCGACCTGGGCGCCTTCCACCTGCAGCCCTCGGAGCTGATGAAGGTGCTGACCATCATCGCCCTGGCCAAGTACATCCACGACACGCCCTCGCTCGACGGCCGCACGCTT
>JADGRD010000687.1 GCA_017881285.1 Pseudomonadota bacterium
CGTCGCGATGATCGCTCTCGATCTTGCCGCCCGCGCGCCCCTCCCCTTCCAGAACCACCACCGGCACGGCGAGCCGGCGCAGCTCGAAGGCGAGCGCCAGCCCGGAAATTCCGGCCCCGGCGACGACGACTGGTTTCATCACTCCGAGCGAATACCAGCGCGGCCCGCTTCCCGCAACCCCGTTTGACCTATACTGGCTCTTTCGCCGTGCCCATCGACGTTCACTTCCTGCCCGAGGCCGCGCTCGACGACGCCCGGCTGGCGGACTACCGCGATCTGCAGGACCGCCGGTTGAGCGAGGAAAGCGGCCTGTTCGTCGCCGAGAGCGAGCTCGTGGTGCGCAAGCTCTTGGCCACCCATCTGCGGGTGTGTTCCCTGCTGCTCACCGCGCCCCGGCTGGCCGCGCTCGAATCTGCCCTGGCCGCGGCCCACACCGATTTCCCGGTCTACGTGATCCCGCAAGGCGTGATGGATGAGGTCGCGGGCTTCCACGTCCATCGTGGCTGCCTGGCCATCGCCGAGCGGCCGCGCAGCCCCCGCATCCCCGAGGGCGCGCGCCTGGTCGTCGTGCTCGTGGACCTGGTCGACGTGGACAACCTGGGCGCCATGGCTCGCAACGCCGCCGCCTTCGGCGTGGACGCCCTCCTGCTTTCGCCCCGCTGCGCGGATCCCTTCTATCGCAAGGCCGTGCGCACCTCGGCGGGCGCCGTCCTGTCCTTGCCCATCGTGCGCGCCGGCCACTGGCCCGACGACGTGCTGGCCCTGCGCCAGCGGCACGGCATGACCCTGATCGGCGCCGTGCTTGGCGGCGGCGCGCGGCCGCTCGCCGAGTTTGCGCCGCCGGAACACCTGGCCGTGCTCTTCGGCTCGGAAGGTCCCGGTCTCGACCAGGGAACCCAGAGCCTGTGCGATGCCCTGGTGACCGTTCCCATGGCCGCGTCCCATGGCGTGGATTCGCTCAACGTGGCGACCGCCGGCGCGGTCTTCCTCTATCACTGCACGCAGTGGGCGAAACGAAAGCGCTAGATCTGCGCGTGCAGCACGGCGAACGGCCACTCGAAGTCCACGGGGGCTGGCGCTGCGATGGCCGTGGGTGGCTCCGCGCCGAAGATAGCCGCGAGTGCGCCGCGGCTGTCGAGCACGTCGAGCAGCTCGCGCCCGTCCGCGAAGCGCTCACTCTCGACGTGGAGCTCATGCCGGGCAACCCGCACGGGCGGAGGCAGGAGGTTGGGCACGTCCGCAATGCGGAAGCCCTGGCTCGTCCGGGGGACGAACTGGTGGCGCATGGCGAGCAACTCGCGGGCGAGAATTCGATTTCCACGCGCGGGCGAGAGGTGGCGCACCGGCACGCTGGCCAGGAGCCAGCCCTGCGGCCGCAACACACGCCGGACCTCCGGCCCCGCGCCCTCGCCGAACCAGTGCCAGGAGAAGCTCGCCACCACCACGTCGAAACTGGCATCGGCAAACGGCAGCGCCTCGGCGCGCGCCTCACGAAAATCGACCTTCCCCAGCCCTGGTTTCTTCCGCGCGATCTCCAGCATGGCCGCCGAGCAGTCCACCCCCTGCCAGACCACGCCCGGGTGCTCCGCCACGAGCAACTCGGTCGAGAAACCCGTGCCGCATCCGAGATCCAGGCCACGGCCGTGCAGGTTGGGCACCCTTACCAGCAGCCTCGCCAGGGCGGTCCGGTAGAACCTGCGGTTGACCTCGCGATCGTACCTCCGGGCGCGCTCGCCACCGGACCAGCAAACGGCCTCGCTAGACGAATTGCGCTGCGCTTCTTCCCGCATGAATCTGCGGCGTAACTTCTAGCACGAGCGGCTTTTCACAAGTTACCCGGCGCATTCAGGTTGAGGCGGTAGGTACCGTAGTAGTAGGCCGGCACGTAGGCGCTGGTCCCGGCGAACTCGATGCCCGAGGCCCAGCCGAGGGTGCGGTAGAAGGACAGCGCCTTGGGGGCGGCCGCACTGGTCACGTCAATGACCAGGATGCCGTCGCCTTGCAGGTTGACAAACAGCTTGTTCTCTTGCGCGCCCATCAAATCCAGGTTGGTGAGCTCCGTGGGCTGATCGTAGGTGAGCGTGAGCTTGCCTTGCGACATGTCGATGATGGCCAGGTGGTCCGAGGTGTCGGTGGGAGCCGCGCCGCCCGCGTCGCCACTCGCCCCGCCGGCGCCACTACTCGACGAGCCGGACTTGGTGGCCACACCGGTGCTCGCCGCATCGAGCATGAAGTACCCGTAGTAGTAGGGCGAGCTCCCCACGGCCAGGTAGATGCGGTCGCCGTCGTAGACCATCGCCTTGGGTGAAACCTCGTCGAACGAGCGCACATCCAGCCGCTCGGCGCCCAGCTTGCCGTTGACCGTGATCTGGCGCAGCAAGTTGAGGCTGACGTTGTCGTACCACTGCCAGTAGGTATCCACCTGCTTGGTCCCGTAGACATCGTCGCGGGTGAGGAACATGCGCTCGCCGCTCGCGCCAGCCCAGGTCCGCGCCAGCGCGCCGGGGATGTTGATCGCGGGCTCGGTCGTCCACGCCCCGTTGCCGCGCACCCAGCGTTGCGCGTAGCTCGCATACTGGTACAGCGTCTGCTGCGTCTGCGGGTCTTGCGTGCTGCCCAACTGCACCCGGTAGGTGAGGTAGAACCCCGACGGTGACATGCCGTCGGCCACCAGGCTGGCCGAGGCAATCGGCCGGCCGGCGGCATTGGGGAAGGCCAGCGTCTGTTCCGAGACCGCCGGCATGGCCGGATTGCGCAGGTCGAGAAACGCCAGGTTGTACTTGACGATCCATTCGGACTGGGTGGTGGTGCCACCGCCGGACAATTGCACCGTCTTCGTGACGTAGTTCCCGCTTTGGACGAGGAAGGCGATGCCTTCGTTGACCTGCGCCAGGCTCTGGTAGTAGCCGAAGTAGTAGCCGCCGTAGTACCCCATGTCGCCGCAGTAGTAGCGGTAGTACGAGTTGTACGGGCTCAAGTCGTCGGGTAGGTCGATGGTGCCAGCCGGCTTGGGCGAGGTCG
>JADGRD010000078.1 GCA_017881285.1 Pseudomonadota bacterium
GGCCCAGAAGACCAGGACCTTGCCCGCGTCGCCGTCGGTGAAGAAATAGCTTGCCCCGTGCTGCGCGCTGACCAGCAGCCCCGGTGGCGAAACCATGGCCGCGGGTCCTTGCTGGTCGGCGTCCTGGAACATGAGTGGCCCCTGCAGGGTCGTATCGTAGAGCGTGCGCGCCGCGGGCGAGATGTACATGAGGTACTGCCCGTCGGGGGTGAAACTGGGCGTGAGCAACGGCCCCTGCAAGGCCGGGCGGAGTGGCACGTAGTCGCTCTTCTTCGTGAACACCCCATGCAGGGAGCTGTCCATGAGCAACCGTTCGTCGCAATCCTTGCACCGCGAAATATCGGCCGCCAGGTCCACGAGCGGACGGGGCAAGGTGTCGAAATTGTCCTCGCCGGACGCCAGATCGAGCGTATGCAGCTCGGCCGGCGCCGCCGCGGTCGCGCTTTGCGAGTAGCCGAAGGTGCCGTTGCCGAATCCACCCCAGCTCGACGGGTTGGGCCGCGCCAGGGGGATCTCCACGCCGCTCGTCAGATCGAGGATCACGGTCTTGGCCTTGCCATCGTCCGTGACCGCGAGCGCGGCGTAATGCTCGTCGCCGCTGATCGAAAAGCGCGACACGTTGGCGCGCAGGAGCTCCAGGGTGTTCTGCGGCCGCAGCAGCCGCGCCAGGGTGCGCTGACTCTCGAAGATGAAGTACGTGCTCCCGTTGCCCATCGTCTGGAGCTGGAAGGAACCCGAATCGGCACCGATGGGAATCTCGTTCGACCCATCCCAGAGATAGAGAGTGGGGTAGCTCCGCCCCGGCAGGGCTGGACGCTCGTAAAGGAGCTGCGGACAGTTGTCCAGCAAGCCCGGAAATCCCGGGCATGTTTGCCCAGCTTGCGGTTGTGCGACGAGCGCGCCAATGGGCACGGTAAAGCGCGTGGAGACCCAGATCCCGTCGAGTCGAAGCTCCTCCTCCATGGTCAGTCCGAGACGAAGCAGCGTCCCCACCCGTGCCATGCCACCGTTGGTCGCGACCAGGCTCTCGTCCACCATGTAGTAGTGCTCACCCGTAACCGACGTAAGAGGGTCTGGCACCGCGGGATAGTCGCGCTTCGACCAGCCATAGGATTGTTCCCCCCAGTAGTCCGACCAGTTGGTCACTACCTTGCGCTGCTTCTTGCCATCGAACGAGGTGATCCACAGGTCGGACACGCCGCCTTGGGTGGCCGTGGCGGGGGCGATGCGGTCCTCGAAGCGAATCACCACTTCGTCGTCCACGCGCGTGAATCCCGGCGCCGCCAGGTGCTGGCCATGGAACAGGTGGACTCCGGCCGGAGGCGGCCCCTCCTGCAGACAGCCCGCGAGGAGGATCGGCGCGAGAAAGAGAACTGACGAGCGCGAGGACATCTCGAATCTCAAGGGGCTACTCTAGCCCATGCCGTGCCATTGTACGACCATCCAAGTTGAGACGTAGCGCACAGTCACGATGGTGTAGAACTTCGCCATCCAGGAGATCCCATGCGCGCCATCCGACCGAAACAGACAGGCGGTCCCGAACAGCTCGAGCTCGAGGAATTCGCTACTCCCGCCCCGGGCGCTTCCGAGGTCCTCGTCCGCGTGGAAGCCGCGGGGGTGAACTACATCGACGTTTACCACCGGACCGGCCTCTATCCTCTGCCCCTGCCCCTGCCCATTGGACTCGAAGGCGCTGGAACCGTCGAGCAACTCGGCAGCGGGGTGCACGACTTCCGCGTTGGCGAGCGCGTGGCCTGGGCCTCCGTGCCCGGCTCGTACGCCAGCCACGTCGTCGCGCCGGTGGACAAGCTGGTGCCGGTTCCCGACGGCGTCGCCACCGAGGCCGCCGCCGCCTTGCTCCTGCAGGGTATGACCGCCTACTACCTGACCCAGACCACCTTCCCGCTGCGGCCCGGCCACGTCGCCCTGGTCCACGCCGCGGCCGGCGGCGTCGGACTCTTGCTCATCCAGATGGCCAAACGCGCGGGCGCGCGGGTCATCGGCACGGTCTCGACCGAGGCCAAGGCCGCCCTGGCCAAGGAGGCTGGCGCCGATCACGCCATCAACTACCTGGCCGCGGACTTCGCGACGGAGGTGAAGCGCTTCACCGGCGGGCGTGGGGTGGACGTGGCCTACGATTCGGTGGGGAAGTCGACCTTCGACGGCAGCCTAGATTGCCTCGCCCCGCGCGGTTTTCTCGTCCTCTTCGGGCAGTCGAGCGGCGTGGTGCCGCCCTTCGACCCCGCCCGCCTCTCCCGAGGCTCCTTCTTCTTGACCCGCCCTTCCCTGGGCCACTACACCGCCACGCGCTCCGAGTTGCTCGCGCGTGCCTGCCACGTGCTCGACCTGGTCGCGGCCGGCAACTTGCGCGTGCGCATCGATCGGACCTTCCCGCTGGCGCAAGCCGCCGACGCCCACCGCGCCCTCACCGGCCGCGCGACGACCGGCAAGGTCTTGCTCATCCCATAGATTGTGTTTGCGCTAGCTTTCCTCGGTGAATTCGAGGGGGAACCGCTGCTTCATGGTGCGGTTCACCACTTCCTCGATCTCGTCCTCGGTGCGCAAGGTTATGATCTCCTCGACCAGCTTCTCCGCCTCGCCCAGCCTGGTGGAACGGATGATCGATTTGACCATCGGGATCTGCCGCGGCGCCATTGACAGCGAACGCAGGCCCAGCCCGAGCAGCACCCACGAGAAACGTGGATCGCCCGCCATGTCGCCACACATCGCGATGGGTTTCCCGCACTGATCCGCGGCCTTCACCACGGCTCGGATGAAACGCAGGATGGCCGGGTGAAGCGGGTGATAGAGGTAACCCACGTTCTCGTCCTGCCGATCGGCGGCCAGGGCGTACTGGATAAGATCGTTGGTACCGATGGACAGGAATTCGCACTCGTCACAGAGCAGGTCGGTGATCATGGCCGCGCTGGGGGTTTCAATCATCGCACCCAGCGGGACCTTGGCATCGTGTTCGAGGCCGTCCCGGGCCAGCTCTTGGCACACGTCGGCGCACACCTCGCGGACAACCCGCATTTCCGCCACGCCCGAGATGAGCGGGAACATGATGCGCAAGGGTCCGACGGCCGCCGCCCGGTAGAAGGCGCGCAGTTGCGAGCGAAAAAGGTCGCGCCGCCACAAGGAGTACCGGATCGACCGCAGGCCCAGGGCGGGGTTGTTGCCGGTGGGGATACGTACCGACGTGGGCATCTTGTCACCGCCCAGGTCGAGGGTGCGGAAGATCACGCTACGTCCTTCCATCGCGCGCAGGGCGGCGACCGCGTGCTGGTACTGCTCCTCCTCGGTGGGCAGGGTAGAGCGTTCCAGGTAGAGAAACTCGGTGCGAAAGAGCCCAACGGAGTCGGCGCCGAGCTCGACCGAGACCGGGATCTCCTCCAAGAGCTCGACGTTGGCGGCGAGCTGCACGCGCACATTGTCGAGGGTCGCCGCCGGCGCCTCGCGCGCCTTGGCCAGCCGCTCGGCCTGCACCAGGTCGCGGGCGGCGCGATCCGCGAAGCGCTCCTGGATGCCGAAGTCCGGCTCGAGAATGACCTCGCCGCGCCCGCCGTCGACGATGACCGTCATGCCGGTGCGGATGTGCTTGGTGAAATCCCGAACCCCGGCCACCATCGGCAGACCGAGGGCGCGCGCCACCAGCGCCGCGTGCGAGGTGCGGCCGCCGCCCTCGGTGAAGAATCCGCTCACCCCCGCGCGGCCAAGCTGCGTGATGTCGGCGGGTGACAGGTCGTGCGCGAAGACCACCGCGCCCTTGGGCACGCCCTCGTATCCGGGTGGTGTCATGCCGAGCAAGTTGCGCAGAATGCGCTCGCCGATCATGTCGATGTCGCTGCGCCGCTCGCGGAAGTAGGGGTCCTCGATGCTGGCGAACACCACCTGGATCTGATCGAGCGCCCGGCGCAAGGCCCATTCCGCCGAAACCTGATCGCCGCGGATGATCTTGCCGGTTTCCTCCACGAGATGGACATCGGCCAGCATCATGCGATGGGCTTCGAGGATGCGATACTCCTGGCCATCGCCCACCTGCTCAGCGATCTGCTGCTGAATCCGACGAAGCTGGGCATCGCTGCGCGCCAGCGCATCCTCGAAACGGCGTAGCTCCTGGTCGACCTCGTCGGCGAAGATGCGGCGCTCTTGCACCTCGACGCGGCCGCCGAGGAAATGCGCCACGCCCATGGCGAGGCCCGGCGAGGCGCCGACGCCGGCCAGTCTAATCATCGACCACGGCCTCCCCGAATCCGGTCTCGACCAACGCGGCCAGCGCGGCCACCGCCTCCTCCGCGTCCGGCCCCTCGGCCTCGATGGTGATGTGGAGCCCCCACGCCGCCACCAGGGTGAGCAGGCCCATGATGCTCTTGCCGTTGACGCTCGCCCCGTCCTTGACGACCCTGATCTCCGATTTGAAATGCGCAGCGAGCTGCACGAACTTCACCGCCGCTCTCGCATGCATGCCGGCGCGGTTGCGTATCTTCCTTTCTTGGCGGGCGACCTGCAGCGCCGGATCCGCCACGTCAGATCTTTCCTCCCACCGTGACCTTGCCAGTCAACTCAGAGCCGATGCGGATGGAACGGCGGCCGCATTCCTGCACCTCGCAAGCCAGGACCGCAGGCGAGAGCTTGCACCGATCGAGCGTGGCCACCTTGAGCAGCATGGGAAGGTTCACGCCGCACACCACCTCGGCGGCGCGCGTGCCGTCCGCCATGGTCATGGCGACGTTGAACGGCGTCGAACCGTAGACGTCCACCAGCAGCACCACGCCCGCGCCATCGTCCACCTGGCTACAAGCCTGGGCGACCTTGTGCAGAATCGAGGCGCTGTCCTCGCCCGCGGAGGTGCATGCGGCGGCGATGTTGGGGATCATGCCCACGACTCGGCGCGCAGCCTCGATGAGCGAGAAGGCGACCTGCTCGTGGGACACCACGACAATGCCCACCATGGGCTCGATAGTCCTATTTGCCGGAGAAGACATGGTAATTCAGTCCTCTTGTATCGCTGATCGATCCATCAGGTAGCTTACAACTTTCGATTGAGATAGCGAGGTTGTTTGCGGATCCGGCTTCACTTCTGCCCCTCGGCGCCCGGCAGCGACCGGCCGCGTGCGATGTCGCGATGTTTAACCTCGACCTGGAAGGCGCGCAGCCGGCCGCCCAGCTCGTTGGCGATGACCACCGAGCGATGCCGGCCGCCGGTGCAACCGATGGCGATGGTCGCGTAGGTCTTGCCCTCGCGCTCGAAGGCCGCCACGCACAGGGTGAGCAATTCCTCGGCCTTCTCCAGGAAGAGCTGCGTCTCCTGGCTCTCCATGACGTAGTTTCTCACCGGCTCGGCCTCGCCCGAGAGGGCCGACAGCGTGCTGACGAAAAACGGGTTCGGCAAGAAGCGCACGTCGAGCACGATGTCGGCCTCGGTGGGCAGGCCGTACTTGAATCCGAAGGACATCACGGTCACGGCGAGATTGCCCTCGGCGCGGCCGTAACGCCCGAGAACGATGGAGCGCAGGCCATGCACGTTGAGCTCGGCGGTGTCGATGACCGCCGTGGCTTCCGCGCGTAGGCCGGTAAGCCGCGTCCGCTCGACCTCGATGTCGGCGCGGATATCCTTGCCGTGCAGCGGATGGGGCCTCCGCGTTTCGGAAAAGCGCCGGAGCAATACCTCGTCCGGGGCGTCGAGAAAGAGCACGTCGATGGAGTGCCCGGCCAGGCGGAGGTCGCCGAGCACGCGCGAGGTGTCGGTCAAGAAGTCGCCACTGCGCGCATCCACCACCAGCCCGGCCCGCATCACTTCCTCGCGCCCGGCGAGCAGCTCGATGAACCGGGGCAAGAGCGCCATGGGCAAGTTGTCGACGCAATAGAAGCCCAGATCCTCGAGCGCGCTTTTGACCGTCGTCTTGCCCGCGCCGGAGACACCGGTGATGACGACAAGCTTCACGGCTACTCCACATCGCCGCGGAAGCGGCGCTGCCGGGCCTCGGCCAGCGCCTGATCCAGGCGCTCCTGGAACTCGCGGGCGGCGTGGTGACCGCGCACCTGGAGAAGCCGGTTACGCGCGGCCACCTCGACCAGCGAGCTGACGTTGCGGCCGGGGCTGACGGGAATGCGCAACAAGGGAACTGGCACTTCGAGAATGGTATGGGTCTGGTCGTCGAGACCGACACGATCCGCGGCCTCCGATTCCTCCCAGCGCACCAGCTCCATCACCAGCTCGATGCGTTTCTCGTCACGCACCGAGGCCACGCCGAACATGTCCTTGATGTTGATGATGCCGACGCCGCGGACCTCCATGTGGTGCTTGATGAGCTCGGCCGACCAGCCCACCAGCAGGTCGTGCGCGCTGCGCCGGACCTCGACCAGATCGTCGGCGACCATGCGGTGCCCGCGCATGACCAGCTCGAGCGCCGCCTCGGACTTGCCGATCCCGCTCTTGCCGAGCAGCAGGATGCCCACGCCCAGCACGTCCATGAGCACGCCATGGATGCTCGCGGTCGGGGCGAGCTCGTGTTCGATGTAGGTCTGAATGGCCTGGATGGCCATCGACGAACGCATCGGTGTGCGCAGGAGCGGCACCCCCAGGCGATCCGCGGCCTCGAACAGCTCGGCCGGGACATCGAGGCCCTTGGTCACCACGATGCACGCCGGTTCGAGCGCCATGAAGGTCTCGATGCCGTGGCGCGCTTCCTCGACGGGCAGGCTGGCCAGGTAGGCGAGCTCGGTGGCGCCCAGAATCTGCACACGCTCGGGCTGCACCTGGCGAACGAAGCCGGCCAGGGCCAGGCCAGGCTTCTGCACGCGGTGGAAGGTCACACGACGGCCAAGGCCCGCCTCGCCGGCCAAGAGGACGAGCCTCAGACCCGCGGCTTCGCTCAACAAGGAACGAACCGTCAGCTTCGTCGCCAGGCTGTCGTTGTCACTCAATACTTGGCGTCCTCCTCCGCGATGGTGCGATACATACTATCGCCATCCGCGGCTTCGAGCAGTCGTTGCCGGAAAGCGGCGTCGCGAAACAGGCGGGACAGGCGCGCCAGCGCCTTCAGATGGATACCGGCCGAGTTGGCCGGGGCCACCAACATGAAGACGAGGTGGGTGGGCTTGCCGTCGATGGAATCGAAGGCCAGCCCGGTCACCGACCGGCCCAGGGCGCCGACCAGGCGATCGATGCTGTCGAGCTTGCCGTGCGGAATGGCGATGCCGTCGCCGATGGCCGTGGAGGCAAGCTGCTCGCGCTCCTCGAGAACGTGGTAGAGCGCCTGCGCGTCGATGGCGCCCGGCGCCGCCTGCCGCGCGGCCAGGAAGGCGGCCATTTCGGACAGAACGTTAGCCTTGCTCGCGCCGTGGAGCGCGGGAATGATGGCGTCGGGGGCGAGGAAGTCGACGACCTTCATGACCAGAGCTGCTTTCCATGCGGTGCGCGGGGCTAGCCGGCCGGGGCCACCACGCCGGTCTCGATGAGTCCGTAGTTGCCGTCCTTGCGGCGGTAAATGACCGAGAGCGTCTTCTGCTCGGAGTCGACGAAGACCAGCACGTCCCGCTCGACGAGATTGAGTTGCATGGCGGCGTCGCGTAGGGCCAAGGTGCGGACTTCCTCGGTCGCGTCGCGAATCACCGGAACGTCCCCGCTCCCCAGCTTTCCTTCCGCCCCACCGGGCTGCGGCTCCAGATTCTCGGCGGCCATGACCGTCTGGCGAACCTGCAAGCGCGGCCCGCCGTGCGGCTTGTGCGTGCGGATCTTCTCCTTCCACTTGCGCACCTGGCGCTCGATGCGCGCCACCGAAAGATCGATGGACGAGTACATGTCCTCGGTGGTCTCGCGCGCCTGGATGGCGATGCCGTTGGGCAGGGTCAGCGAGAACTCGGCGGTGTGACTGTGGTTGCGTTCCACGGAGAACGTCCCATGGGCGGCGATGGGATCGCGGCTGCAGTACTTCTTGATCTTCTCCAGGCGCTCCTCGGCATAGTCCTTGACGGCGGGAGATGCTTCCATGTGGCGGAACGTGGTCGAAAGCTGCATCGATGGGGCCTCCAGGGGGTCGTTGACGGTCGAGGACTGGGCTAGAAAACTTGTTTGCGCTTGCTGCTCGGTTGGATGCGCAGTTGCTCCCGGTACTTGGCCACGGTTCGCCGGGCAATCTCGATGTTCTGCTCGCGCAGCAGCTCGACGATTTTCTGGTCCGAATGCGGGCGCTTCGGGTCTTCGGCCGCGACGATCTGCTTGATCTTCAGCTTGACCGCCTCGGACGCCAGGTCGTCGCCGTCGCTGCGCGTGATACCGGAGTTGAAGAAATACTTGAGCTCGAAGATGCCCTGCGGGGTGTGCACGTATTTGTTGGTGGTCACGCGCGACACCGTCGATTCGTGCATGCCGATGTCGTCGGCGACGTCGCGCAGGATGAGCGGCTTCAGATACGCCGAGCCCTTCTCGAAGAACTCGCGCTGGAAGCGCAGGATCGACTCGGTCACGCGCACGATGGTGCGTTGGCGCTGCTGGATGGACCGGATGAGCCACTGGGCGCTGCGCAGGCGTTCCTGGATGTACTCGCGCGCCTTGGACCCCTTGGCGAGTGCGACCCGGTAGAAGTCGGAAATCTTGAGCTTGGGCAGGCCGTCGTCGTTGGCCACCACGAAGTACTTGTCGCCGACTTTCTGGATGTGCACGTCGGGGGTGATGTAGTTCGGTTCCTCGTCGGTGTAGGCGCGCCCGGGCTTGGGGTCGAAGCCCAGCACCACCTTGGTCGCCTCGTAGACCTCCTCGAGCGGTTGGTTCAGGTCCTTGGCGATCGCGGCGTAGTTGCGCTTTTCCAAGTTGTGCAGGTGCTTGGTGATGATGCCGATGACAAGGTCGTCATCGGCACCCAGGTGGCGCGCCTGTAGCAGCAGGCACTCCTGCAAATTGCGCGCCGCAACACCCGGGGGATCGAACTCCTGCACGCGCAAGAGCACCTTCTCGGCGAATTCCACGCTCACCGAGGCATCCTCGGCCAGGTCCTCCAGCGGAGTATCCAGGTATCCGTCGGGCGTCAGGTTGCCCACGATGAGCAGCGCGACGGCCTCCTCGTCCTTGGAGAAACCGCGCGTCAACTGAAGCTGCCATTCCAGGTGGTCGAAAAGCGACGTGCCGCGGGTCAGGGTCGCCTCGATGGACGGCATCTCATCGGAATTCGGCCGGAACGAGGGCATTGGCGCCGCATTGGACTGGGTTTCGAGATAGGTGTCCCAGTCGAAGTCCGCCACGGCCTCGTCCGACCGCGCGTCGGGCTTGACCTCGGCCGTGGAGCCGAGCTTGTCGTCCGCAACCTGCGCCACCAGGGTCTCGGTTTCGCCGATGCGCTCGGTCTCTGCCTCGCGCCCGGCCTCGACCGCCTGTCCCTCGTCACTGCCGGGCTTGGCCTGCTCGGCGGAAACCTCGACCGAATCCTCGAGAATGGGGTTCTCGAGCAACTCATCGCGCACCATGTCTACCAGTTCCACGCGCGAGAGCTGGAGCAGCTTGATCGCCTGCTGAAGCTGCGGCGTCATGACGAGCTGCTGCGTAAGCTTCAGGTGCTGTTTGATCTCCATGGACATCGCTTCACCAGCGGTCGCGGTCAGGCCATCTACGATTCCTCCTCTATTTGATACCACCGCGCACCCGTCGGGAAAAGTAAAAGCCTCCCGTGGTACGCAGTTTGCTTGAGTCAAGGAGAATCCGAGAATCGTGCGCGAAAATGAGCAACGGACGACGATCTCTCGAACGCGCCAGCCAGGTCCCGAGACGACGTGACGCCAAATGTTATGCACTCTAGACAGTCGCGTGGGGAGCCGACGAGCTTTGCTCGTCGCGGACCATCGCGGGAGGGCATGGGAACCCTTTCAGGGTTCCCATCTAGACAGTCGCGTGGGGAGCCGACGAGCTTTGCTCGTCGCGGACCATCGCGGGAGGGCATGGGAACCCTTTCAGGGTTCCCATC
>JADGRD010000688.1 GCA_017881285.1 Pseudomonadota bacterium
CGAGGCGGGTGAGGGGCTGTCGCGTTTCATGGCTGAAGGCTCGGGGCCATCCGCCCGGCGGCGAGACTGTGGTGAAAATGCCGAGTAGGGCTACTGGAAGTTCTGCGCCGCCCATATGCCGCCGCTCGCGGTGGTGTAGAAGCCGCAAGCGACGCCGTTCTTGTACTTGGTGCCGGTCATGTTGATGTAGTGGCCGTGGTCCGAATAGCACTGCCCGGTGCAGGTGGCGGTCGGGGGTGGGCCCTCATCGAACATCATCTGCAAGCAACCATCGATCACCTTTTCAGGCGTGCTTCCCGTCCAGTTGGGACACTCGTCTTGGGCATTGCCGGACGCACAGATGCCAGCCTGGAATCCCGCGTGCGCGGTGTTCTGTTGCGAATCGTACTGAGCGTCTTGATCCGCGCATGCCTCGCCCGCCGTCCAGCGTGGCAGCGGGGGAAGACACACGCAGGCACGGAATTGATTCACCCGCGCCGCGCAGTCGGCATAGATGTCGCCGGTGTTGGGTGAGCTCGGCTTGCAAGCATAGTCGGGCACGCACCCGCCATCGCCGCCGTTCGCGGTGCCAGTGTCCCGGTTGCCAGGAATGTCGATGGCCACATCACGCTGGCCGGGCAGGTCGATGACCGCCGAGCCGTCGCGGGCCATTGAATCCCTCGCCGCCGCATCGCGAATCATGGTGGACCCGCCTGACCCCGTGACCCCGCCCGTGCCGGCGCCGCTGGCGCCGCCAGCGGGAACGCCGCCGCTCCCTTTCGCGCCGCCGCTGGAACCCGCCGCGCCCCCCGTCCCCGCGCTTCCTCCCGTGCCGGGCATCCCGCCCGAGGCCGACGTCCCGCCAGCACCGGTTGCACCACCTGCACCGGAGGCGCCGCCTCTCCCTGTCGTACCACCGCCCGCCGACTCGCCTCCCGTGCCCGGAAGAGAACCGCCGTTGCCTTGGCTGCCGCCGTCTCCGCCAGATGGAGTTGTCGTCTTGCCACAAGCCGCTCCAGCGAGAACCAGGAGTCCCGCACACCACAATGCCGTGAATGGTCTTTCCGATGTCATGACTTCTAGTAGGTGCGCCTGTTGGCTCCAGACCGTCAGCACCTTCCCCTCCGGGACACGCTTTTGATTTCGGTCAGGTTCGCATCGAGTCAAGCGGCTCGGATAGATTGTGGATCGTCATCCTAGGCGCCATTTTGTCTTGGCCGAAACGCATCCGCAGTAAAATGTCCGATAAGAAGCATTGCGTCCACTACAGAGACCTACACGTCAATCTCCCCCAAACTATCCCCATACCCAGGGAGCGTGTCCTACAAGCCGTGCTAAATGGTGGGGTACTCACTAGCGAGGCGAGGCCAGCCACTCGACCTCTACGGATTGGGCCTGCAGTCGCGCGCGCAGGTCGGCCACGAAGGCGTCGCTGGTGGCCAGGGCACCTAGGCGCGGGACGATGAGAATCGAATCTCGAGGCAGGTTGAACCACGGCAGCTCATCCCTGGCTGTGGCGGCGTTGGCGATCTTGGCCAGCAAGTCGAGAAACGGCGGGCGTTTCGCCGGCGCGGTCTTGATGACGTGACGGGCGTGCTCGAGCAGTTGCCTGAGAGCCGGACTCTTGCGCAGGCGGTGAAGCTCGGTGCCGGTCAGCACGAGCCCGATGTGGGTCGAGCCTGGCGCCCGCAACGCCTCCGCGACGTCGTCCGCCAGGTTTGGCGACGCGACCGAAAGAATGACCGCGTAGCCAAGCGGCCAGGCAAGAAAACGCGCGCGACGCTCGCCTTCGTCCTGGCCGGGCGCCTCGTCGAGCGACACGCAACGGGTGTGGGCCGCGCAGCGGTTGACCGGACGAATCCGCACGTCGCCTTCGGCGGATTGCCACCGGCCAGCGCACAAGGCGGCGGCCGCCGTGAACGCTGGCGCTGCCTGGCGGATCAGATCCTCCACCGGCTTGCGTTCCTCGCTGTCGTCGAGGGCGACGAAGAAAGGGTTCTTCCGCCGGTCCACGGCCGCGGCCAGCTTGGCCAGCGAATCGGCGAGTTGCTGGCGCCGCGCCTCGCCCATGCTGTTGAGCACCAGCACCGCCCCCGACGGCGAGGGTCGCGACTTGGCCGGGGGCTTCTGTCCGGTCTCGACCTCGAGCTTGAGTGGAAACGGCGCGCGCCCGTAGGCGGGCGCAGGCAGCGTCGGCAGGAGCGCGAGCCCTCCCAGCACGACTGGCCATGGCCAGCAGGGCCGTCGCATCAGCGGACTATCGCCTGCGGCCACTCACTTCGAGGCCGCTCGGGGTGGTGCCGCTGGCCACGCAGTCGCTGCCAATGGTCAAGCGCATGACCCCATTGAAGTCGTTGCTGGCCACACAGGTTGAAGTGAAGGTGCTTCCTTGGAGCTGGAAGACGCAGCCCTGACCGCTGCCCGTGTCGGACCTCGCCGTCCACTGGCCGCCGAAATCGCCGAACTGCGAGGTAGAGGTGCTGGTGCGCGAGAAGAGGTAGTTGCGCCCGTTCTCCGGCGAGGGAATGATATTGGGCCAGTCATCGGCGGCGACGTTGAACTCGTCGGGCCGTCCGTTGCAAATGGCCTTCACGGTGCCCGCCGCCACGTCGAGGGTGCAGGTTTCATGGTTCGAGGCCAGTGTCCAGTGGCCGCCGAGGGCAACGGGGAAGCTGCCGCTATTCACGGTCGCCGGGGTGTTCTGCACGGTGATGAGGCGCGTGCCACTCGAAGTCTTGTAGGTGGCGGACATCGTGCCTCCCTTGGCATAGGCGAGCTGACCGGCTCTCATGTTGAAGGTGAAGCCATCAACGCCGAGTACCAGAGTCGCGCTGACGGGACCCGAGGCGAGGCTGGTCGTGTAGAGATCCCAGGTGCCGGTCAGATCCTTGTCGCAACCGGCGGTCCCGCTGGTGCCCGCGTCGTAGCTCGCGCCGCCGGGGCCCGTCGAGCCACCCCTGCCGATCGTGGTTGGTGGCATCAGCGTTCCCCCGCTGCCGATCGCGGCGTCGGTGCCTCCGCCCGAACCCCC
>JADGRD010000079.1 GCA_017881285.1 Pseudomonadota bacterium
ACGCGGACCTTGGCCACCTCGGGAAGGGCGGCAAGGATTTCGCCCGTCACGAGGTGGAACCCGCGGCGGCGCGACGGCAGGCGGATGATGGCTTGATGGAAGAGCACCGGTCGCCCGACTTCTCGCCCGTTCGCGACCCCTTTGTAAAGAGTGGAGTGGGCCGGGAAGAAAACCCGCCGTTCGTGGGTTTTACGCATAGGATCACGCAGAGCGCGCTACCCGTGTGGCGCCGCAAGCAAAGGATGACGGACATGCGCAAGACGACCCTGCTCTTCTCGACGGGACTGGGAATTATCGGCTTGGGCTTGGGACTCGCCGTCGGGTTTTCGGCCACCCCGCGCGCCGAGGCGCAACCGCATGCCGCGATCACGCCCAAGACCCAGGTGCCGCCCGAGGCGCGGTCGTTGTCGCAGGCCTTCGCCAGCACGGCGCGGGCGCTGCGTCCCAGCGTGGTCCGGCTCGACATCGAGCTGGAAGCCCCGAAGGTGGGGGGCCGCCACATGCGGCGCGACGACGTGCCGCCCGATCTGGAAAAGTTCTTCGAGCACTTCTTCGGCGGCGCGCCGTTCGATGGCTTCCCGACCCCGCAGACGCCGGGCCGCGGCACCGGCTCGGGCGTGGTCATCGACGGCGCGGGCAACATCATCACCAACAGCCACGTGGCCGAGCACGCGGCCAAGGTGACCGTGATCTTCGCCGACGGGCGCGAGTTCCCGGCCAAAGTCGTGGGCACCGATCCCAAGACCGACATCGGGGTCGTGCGCATCGAGAAGCCACCGGCGGGCCTGGTGGCCGCGCGTCTCGGCGATTCGAGCAACCTGGAAGTCGGCGAGTGGGTGCTGGCCATCGGCAGCCCGCTCGGCCTCGATCAAAGCGTCACCGCCGGCATCATCAGCGGCAGGGGCAAGGTCACGCGCAACGTGCACATGTCCGGCGAGCGCATGCGCGAGTACATCCAGACCGACGCCAAGATCAACCCCGGCAACTCGGGCGGCCCGCTGGTCAACCTGCAAGGCGAGGTCATCGGCATCAACACCCTCATCAACGTCGGCCCGGGCGGCGCCTACGGTTTTGCCATCCCCATCAATCAGGCACGCCAGATGGCCAAGGCCATCATCGCCGACGGGCGGGTTCGCCACGCCTGGCTGGGCATCGGCATCGGCGACGTCAAGGACGGCGTGAAGCTGGGCGACGACGGCGAACCGGACCAGAAGCAAAAGGGCAAGGACGCCAAGGGGCAGCCCACCAAGGCCGCCTGGGTCAGCCGCGTGATGCCGGGAAGTCCGGCGGACAAGGCGGGCGTGCACGTGGGCGATGTCGTCACGCAGATCGACAGTCAGAAGATCGAGGGCGCGGCCGACGTGGTCGACTACGTGTCGGCGCAGAAGGTCGGGAACAAGGTGTCGGTGGCCTACCAGCGCGACGGCAAGGGCGGCAGGGCGCAGGTCACGCTCGGCGAATTGCCGGCCAATCCCTACGCGCTTGGCGAGCCCAATGCGAAGAAAGACAGGATCGGGGTCTACCTGCAGACGCTGACGCCCGACATGGCGTCCGCGCTGGGCGTGGGACCGGATGACAAGGGCGCGGTGATCACCGAGGTCGAACCCGGCAGCCGGGCCGCCAAGGCGGGCCTGCGGGCCGAGGATCTGCTCGTCGAGATCGACCGCAAACCGGTGGCCAGCGCCGAGGACGCGGTCGCGGCGCTCGGCGCCAGCGGCAAGGCCGCGCACTTGCTCAAGGTGCGCCGCGCGGGCACGTTCATCTTCGTCACCGTCCCAGCGCAATGATGCGGGGGCGATACCGGCATCGCCCGTGCGGGCAATTCATGGGGTGCCCACATCGTCCTCGGGCAGTGTCTCGGGGGCGGTCTTGGGCAGATCGAGCGTGAAAACCACGCGGGCATCGGCCCAGGTCGAAATGCCGAGGGTGCCGCCCATCAAGCGCACGATCTGGCGCGCCGACCAGGTGTGGACCGCCAGCCGTTCGTAGTCCGACTCGCCGGAGGGACCATAGGCCAGGGTGCGCGCGCGCTCGCCGCTGTCGGAGAGGGCGGGGGCGTGCGGCAGCATGAACTCGAGGCGAATGCGCGCGAACTGGGCCAGATCGTCGATGCGCAGGCTGACCTGGGCGTCGTAGCCCTGCTCCCGGGCGGTGCGGATGAGCGAGAGAAACAAGCGCAAGAGCCGCAGGCGGTCCCACGCCCCGGCGACGTGCTCCGCGCCTTCCAGGGTGATCTCCAGGCCGCCAAGCCCCGCGTTCTCCTTGAGCTCGGCGATGGCCGCGCGGGCGACTTCGACCAGATCCATGCGCTCGGGCCGCAGCACGACCTGCAGTTGCAGGAAACTGGCGATCTCGTCGAGGCCGCGCGAAAGCCGCGTGACGGCGGCAAGGTGTTCGCCGCAAGTCTCGAAAGATTGTTGGAATCGGGCCAGATGCTCGTCCTTCGCGAGGTCGTCCAGTTGGCCGCACATGGCGGGCAGGGGCCGCGAGAGCCAGCGGGCGGCGGTGATGAGCAGGCGATCGCGGGCCTCGAGGGAGCGCGTGAGCGTGGCGATGTGCTTGCGGTAGGCGACGTCGCGCTTGGCGGCACGGCTGCTCTCCACGATGAGGGCGGCGTTTTCCGCCTCGAGGAGATCGCGCGCCTTGGCGGTCTCCAGGATGTTCGTGGCCATCCACGCGGCTCGTTCGCTGCCGGTGAGGTTGCTGGGAACGTGGCCTGGTGTCTTGAAGAACGGGTTGTCGCACAAGCGCCCCGCAACGATGGCGACCTCGTGGGTCGCTAGCGCGACCTCGAGCGCAGAGGCGTCCGGGCTTCGTTGATCGAAAGCGCACAAGCCGGTGGCGCGGACGTCGCCGAAGAGCTGGGAGAGGGAGGACTCGAAGGCGGCAAGCTGTTCATGGTTCAGCGCGGACCGCGTGCGCGGGTCCGGATCGCCCGCCACGCGCAGACCGGCATAACCCTCCGAGCGGGCGGCGGCGACGGCGTTGCGGAGCGAGTCGGTCTGTCGTACGGGATCGAATCCGTCCACGCCGGCCCCGGTGGCATCGGCGAAGATCAGGCTGGAGCGTTCGCAGAGATCCAGCACGGGCACACCCCTGGCTTCGAGATAGGGGAGCATGGCGGCGAAGCCCGCCGGTGGCCCCCAGTACACACAACGTTCTCCGCGCAAGAGACCGTCGTGAATGAATCCGGCGATTGCGGAGTGCTTCTCTTCTTCCTTTGCGTACGGAAGGCAGACGTGACCGCCGGGCTTCAATGACGGGAAGTCATCTGGCGATCCGCTCATCTTCGTTCCCACAGTCCGTGCGAGGCGCAGGCGACAAAGTTAGCTACCGCATCCTGCCGACAAATTTTTCCACCCTCCCACGGAATCAGTATCCGCGCATCCGGTGGCCAGGGTCAAGCGGAGAGCGAGGATTTGACGGACGGAACGGCGTCGATGACGGTCAGTCGCTCGAGCCACGGACCGGCGGCGAGCTCGCTTTGCGCGAGAGCCGCCAGGAAGTCACGCATGGCGCGGTCGGGCCGGATGAGGTCGATGTCGCGGCCGGGAAAGGCGATGGCAAAAGAGCACGCTCCGATCCTGCGCAGCGTATCAAGGCAGCGGGCAGCCGCCGAACGGAAGGTGTCCTCGTCGAAGGCGATGCTCTCCCCCACGCCCATCGCCAGCACGCGCTGCCACGGGACGCGGCTGGTGGCGAGCAGGAGCTTCTCGCCGGCCGTGCCCGAGAGCCGCCCGTCGCGAATCATCTGCGAGAGGCGTCCGCACAGCCGCCAGTCGAGCAGGCCGGCTGCCCCGCGCAAGGGCCGCACGTCGCTCCACACCGGCACGACCAGTGCGTCCCCACCGGGGCTGCGGTCCCAGCGGAGGAGGTCAACTGGCAGAAAGGTCGTAACTGGCATTACGGCAAGATCTGTCCTTTACCGAAATTAGGCTTGCAGACCAAGGAGGTCCAGCGCGGAGTCGAGCAAGCCGTTCACGAACGCCGGAGCCTCCTCCGCGCCGAAGCGTTTGGCCAGTTCGATGGCCTCGCTCAGGGCGACGCGCGCCGGGGTCGACTTGCGGTGGGCCAATTCGTAGATGCCCATGCGCAGAATGGTGCGGTCCACCCGCGCCAGCCGCTCGACGCGCCACTTGCGCGACAGGCGGGTAAGGACCTCGTCGATCTCGGGACGGTGCGTGCACACGCCGCGGATGAGGTCGAGGGCCAGTTCCTCGTCGAACGGGGCGATGGGAGCGGCGTCGTTTTCCGCCGCCTGGCCGGAAACCGGCTCGGGCGTGACCGTGGTTTCCTCCTCGGGCACGCCGAACTGGTGCAGGTGGAAGGCGAGGGCCGCGCTGGGGTCCAGAACGTCGCTGCCATCCAGGGCGTAGAGCACCTGCAAGGCAACGCAGCGGGCGCGGCGGCGGGGAGTCATTTCTTGCGCGACTTCGCCACGGGCGCCGCTTCGGCCCGGCTGTCACCGGCGAGCGCGGCGTAGAGGTTCGCCATCTCGATGGCGGCCATGGTGGCATCCGATCCGCGGTTGCCACCCTTGCTGCCGGAGCGTTCGATGGCCTGCTCGATGCTGTCGCAGGTCAGGACGCCGAAGCCGATGGCCAGCTTGGCCTCGGCGGCGATGTCGGCGATGCCGCGCGTGACCTGGTTGACGATGACATCGAAATGGGGCGTGGCGCCGCGGATGACCACGCCCAGGCACACCAGCGCATCGAACTTGCCCGAGTCGGCCAGGCGGCGGGCGAGGCCGGGCAATTCGAAGGCGCCGGGGCAGCGGAAGATCTCGATGGCCCCGTCTTCGGCCCCGCTCTTGGCGAGGGCGTCGAGCGCGCCCTCGATGAGCTTGTCCGAAATGAATTCGTTCCAGCGCGAGGCGAGGATGGCGAAACGTTTGCCCTTGGCGCTCCAGTTACCCTGATGGATGTGCGGCATGCTTAGGCCTCTCTTTCGTGGCGCGGAACCACCTCGGTGGGCGGGCCGCTCGGGACGCATTCGACAAGGTGTATACCGTATCCCTCGATCCCCGCTAGTCTCCTCGGGTTGTTTGTCAGCAGGCGGATCGATTTGATGCCCAGCTCGACCAGCACCTGCGTGCCGAGTCCGATGTCACGCAGGGGGGCGCCGGCCGGTTCACCGCCTGGACCGGTGGTGCCCAGCTCGGCCGCGAACGACCGGCTGGCCCGCGGCAGAATGTAGAGCAGTACGCCGCGTCCCTCTTGTTCGATCCTGCGCAGCCATTGCATGGCGGGCAGCGTATCCCCGAGGGGCGTGACCTGGAAGATGTCGCGGGCCAGGTTGGCGAGTTGCACCCGCACCAGCACGCGCTCGCCGTTGCCGATGTCGCCCGTGACCAGCGCGAGATACTCGGCATCGTCGACCTCGCTGCCGAAGAGGTAGGCCCGAAAGGGCGCGGCGAGTCCGCTGCCGTGCGGCCGGATCTCGGTCTGGGCCAGCCGGCGCACCAGCAGCTCCTGGGTCATGCGGTAGTGGATGAGATCCGCGATCTGAACGATGCCGAGGCCGTGGGCAAGCGCGAAGGTTTCCAGATCCGCGACGCGCGCCATCTCGCCGTCCTCGCGCATGATCTCGCAGATCACGCCGGCGGGCGAGCGACCGGCCAGGCGCGCCAGGTCCACGGCGCCCTCGGTGTGGCCGGAACGCACGAGTGCGCCGCCGCGTTTCGCGCGCAGGGGGAAGATGTGCCCGGGGGTGACGAGATCGTCGGGCGTGGCGTCGGGCGCGACGGCGACCCGGATGGTGTGGGCGCGCTCGCGCGCGGAGATGCCGGTGCTGATGTCGTTCCTGGCGTCGATGCTGACGGTGAACGCCGTGCCGTGTGGCGAGCGGTTGTCGTGGGTCATCATGGGCAGGCGCAGCGCCTCGACGCGTTCCTCGGTCAGGGCGACGCAGATGAGCCCGCGGCCATGGCTGGCCATGAAGTTGATCGCCTCGGGCGTGACGAGATCCGCGGCCATGGTCAGATCGCCCTCGTTCTCGCGATCTTGGTCGTCGACCACGATGACCATGCGGCCGGCGCGGATGTCCTCGATGGCCCGGGCGATCGAGATGTGGGGGCTAGCGGGCATGCGTCCTTTCGATGAAGCGGGCAACTTGCTTGGCGATCATGTCGGCCTCGAGGTTGACCCGGTCGCCGGGACGCAGCTCGCCGAGCAAGGTCACCGCGAGCGTGTGGGGTATGAGCAGAACCTCGAAGGTGGCGCCCGCGACTTGGTTGAGGGTCAGGCTGACGCCGTTGATGGCGATGGAACCCTTCTGGAAAAGGTAGGGCGAGATTTCCTCGGGCGCCGTCACGCGCAGGGCGAAGGCGCCGCCTTGCTTGGCCGCGGACTCGACGCGGCCCGTGCCATCGACGTGGCCGCTCATCATGTGGCCGCCCATCGGGTCGCCGAGGCGCAGGGCGGGTTCCAGGTGCACGCGGCCGCCGGCGGTCAGGGTGCCAAGCGTCGTGCAGGACAGCGTTTCCGGTCCCACGTCCGCCTGAAAGGTCGACGGCCGCCCGCTCCGCCGCGCGACGATGGTCAGGCAGGCGCCGTTGACCGCGATGCTGGCGCCAACCGGCAGCTTGCCGACCTCCAGATCGGTCTTGACGGTCAGCCGGCGCACCCCACCCGTGGCCGCGCGCAAGGACTCGACCTTGCCTATTCCCTCGACGATGCCGGTGAACACGAGTGAAACCTGATGCTGTTCCTTGTCTACTGAGGACGGCGGCGTTGGCCGCGCTCGACGACATCCGCGGTGAGCAGGACATCGCCGTCCAGCCCGCGCACCGAGATGGGGCCGAGGACGGCCGGCTTGCGCCAGTCGAGCCCGCGGCCTTGTACGATGGGGACGCCGGCTCCCACGAGGCGCGGCGCAAGAAACACGGCCACCGAATCCACCAGCCCACCGCGGACGAAGGCGCCGTGGATCCGGCTGCCGCCCTCGACGAGAAGGGACTGCACCTCGCGGCTGGCGAGCAGGCGCAAAACCGCGCGGAGCGCGACCCGGCCATCACCGTCCGGTGCGACGAAGGCGACCTCGGCGCCGGCCGCTTCGAGCCTTCGCCGCCGAAGCCCAAGGGCACGATCGGGGCTGGCGGGCGCGGCGGCGACAATGAGCGGCGGCTTTCTTCGTGAGGCGTCCAGCAGCGCGGCGGCCGGGGGTGTGTGCAGCTGGCTGTCGAGAACCACGCGCAAGGGCTCTTGCGTCGACTTGGATTTCGCACCCGCCAGGCGAACCATCAGGCGTGGATTGTCGCTGTGCACGGTACCCACACCCACCAGCACGGCATCATTCTCTCTGCGCAGAAGATGACCGGCCTTTCGGGATTCCGCTCCGGTGATCCAGCGGCTGCTGCCCTTGCGGCGCTTCTCCATGCGGTCGCCGATGCACCCGTCGAGGGTGGACGCAACCTTCAGGGTGACCCACGGGCGCTTGCCGCGTATCCAAGTGAAGAACCCGCGGTTCTGCCGGCGGCACTCTTCCTTCAGGCAGCCGGCGTCCACGGTCAGCCCGGCCCGCCGCAAGATGGCGATGCCGCGCCCGCTGACCAGCGGATTCTCATCGCAGCAACCGACGACCACGCGCCGCACGCCGGAGCGAACGATGGCCTTGGTGCAAGGACCGGTGCGGCCGCGATGACAGCACGGCTCCAGCGTCACGTAGAGCGTGGCCCCGGCCGCGCGCTTCCCGAGTCTCGACAGTGCCTCGATCTCCGCGTGGGGCAGGCCGGCGCGCCGATGAAACCCGCTCGCCAGCACCTTGCCGTGCTTGACCACCATCGCGCCGACCACGGGATTGGGCTTCGTCGCGCCACGGCCGCGCTCGGCCAGGGCCAAGGCTTCGCGCATGAACCGGCGATCCGCTTCGCTCCACGCCACCATCACGCACCCTCCTCCTTCGAGCGAATCAGCCGCTGCACCTCGTCCATGATCTCGCCCGCGTTCTTGAAGGGCAGGTAGACCGAGGCGAAGCGCAGGTAGGCCACGTCGTCGATTTCGCGCAGGCGGGACAACACGGCGTCGCCGACCTTCGACGAGGGGACCTCCTTTTCGCCGAGCTCGCGCAGTCCGCGCTCGATCTCGTCGACGATGAGGTCAATGCGCTCGGTGGACACGGGCCGTTTGTCGCAGGCTTTTTTCAGGCCGCCCAGCAGTTTCTGCCGGTCGTAGGCTTCGCGTCGCGAGTCCTTCTTGACCACCATGGGCATCTCTTCACCGACGCGCTCATAGGTGGTGAATCGCCGGCCGCATCCGATACACTCGCGGCGGCGGCGGATCATTTGCTCGTCTTCGGATGGCCGCGTGTCGACGACCTTGTCTTCCGTGGCTGAGCAATATGGGCAGCGCATGTCAACGAACCCTGCGCGGTTCTATCACCGGGATGTGAGAATTGCGCGTCGCTTGCATGACTCGACGAAGCAGATTCGTAGCCGCGACAAGACTTTAACAACTACAAAGCAGTACGTTAGACGGGTTACGAAGTCGCCTTTGGGGGAAGTGTGATCTCCGTCGCACCCTGGTCAGTCTCGCCGGGAATAGCAGATGTCAGTGCGCGTTAGTGGTGGCCGATTGCGCCGAGCCGCCGCTCCTCGCGATGCTTGACAGCGGCACGGAGAAACGTACCCTGACCTCGGGCGCCTCAGACAATTCCGTTGAGGCGTGCCAGAACAAGGACCGACAGTAGCTAGGAGGTAGTGCATGGCAACTGGCAAGGTGAAATGGTTCAGTGACGCGAAGGGGTATGGCTTCATCGCGCGGGATGGAGAAGACGACGTCTTCGTCCACTACTCCGCGATCGAGGCCGAGGGGTATCGGTCGCTGAGCCAGGGGCAGACGGTGGAGTTCGAGATCACGAAGGGACCCAAGGGTCTTCAGGCCACGAACGTCAAGAGGCAAGAAGAAGCCCAGGCGAGCTAGGGATCACGAACCACGCTGTCCGGTGAGGACAGTGGAATGGCCGGTTCTCCGAGGGGGAGGCCGGCCATTCTTCTTTTCTGCGCGCGCCGGGGGAGTTTTTCTCAATCATCTTGCCACGACATCTGGATGTCCTGGCCCAGTTCAGCCAGCACGCGGTCGCGGAACCGCTGCTTCAGTTTCTCGGCGATCTGCCCCATGCGCTGCTTGGACACCCCGAAGCGCTCACCGAGCGCGGCCAGGGAGACGGGCTCGCTGGCCGGGGGCGCTAGGTGCTCGCGCCAGATCGCAATCTCGCGCTCGTCGTGCAGCCCGCCCTCGAATCCGTCCATCAACCGGCGCACGGCTAGGGACAGCTCGTCGCGCGCGGCCAGATCCTCGGGCGAGGCCTCGTGCCGGGAGATGCGCTCGGCCAGTGGCACGCCCTCGTCGTCGGGACGTGGATCGAGCGAGATCTCCCGGGAGGCTAGGTGGCCGGACACCTCGACGACGTCAGCCTCGTCGACGTTCAGCTTGGCCGCCAGCAGCTTGGGCGTGGGGTCGAACCCCGCGGCCAAAAGCTTCTGCCGCTCGCGTTCCAGCCGGAAGAACAGCTTGCGGCCGGCGCGCGTATTGCCGACGTGGATGAGGCGCGCGTTGGTCATGAGAAAGCGCAGGACGTAGGCGCGAATCCAGTACGCGGCGTAGGAGCCGAAGCGCGTACCCACGTCCGGATCCCAGCGCCGCACCGCCTCCATGAGGCCGACCGAACCCTCCTGGAACAGATCGAGCACGTTGAGCCAGGCCTGCCGGTATTGATAGGCGATGGCGACGACCAGCCGCAGGTTATGCACGACGAGCCGACGGGCGGCGTCGAGGTCGCCCTTGTCGCGCGCGGCACGACCGAGCTCGCTTTCCACTTGGGCGTCGAGGCGGGCGTGGCGGCGGGCCTCCTCGACGAAGTGCCTGACCGGATCGCGAATCGAGACGAGGTGCTTCTCCGGTTCGGCCAGGATGCG
>JADGRD010000689.1 GCA_017881285.1 Pseudomonadota bacterium
ACGCCGAACCAGTAGGGAGTGCCAACCTTGAAGTAGTCCAGGTTCACGCCCACGGAGAGGTTGCCGATGTCCTTCAAGAAGACGCCATCCACCAGGACCGCGGTGTCGCTGCCCGCGACTTCCTTGCCGATGTAGCTCGTGACCGATGCCGTCAGACCCATGTTGGCCGGGGTATAGGTGACGTTGATCCCGTAGGTCTTGTCCGAGTTGATGTCCGGGTCGTTGTTCCAGCCGTTCACGATCTGCAGGGACAGCGCTAACTCGGGCGCGGCCAGGGTGCCGATGGGAGTCGCATTGAGGCGAAGGCCGGTGTGGAGCAGGGGGACTCCGAAGTACAAGAACGATCGGCTGTACAGCCAGTTCTTGTTGCTCTCGATGACCTCGGCGCTGGCGGAGGTCACGAACTTGCCGGCGTCGAGCGAGACTTGCGGGGTGATGCGCACGGTGGCGAAGGCCTGCTGAACCAGGAAGCCGTTGCCATAAAGCGAGGCCGTATCCGTTGGGGTGGCCACGGAGCCGGCCGCCGAGTTGGTTCCGCTAGCGGCATTGATAATCGCTGCGGTGTGGCCGGCCCCGAGATCCATGCGGAAGGAAACCAGATCGGTATCCGCGTGCACGCCGAGCTTGGCGTAGTTGAGTGCGAAATTGTTCGCGGTCGTGTCGAACTGACGAAAGCGCGGTCCCTCGGTCTTCGGATCGCCGGTGAAGTTGTAGAGGTAGTAGGCGTCGACCAACGCCTCCCAGCCGAAGGCGATGGGCGGTGGAACTGCGGGCGCTGCGGGCGGCGGAGCCGCCGGGGTTGGCGTGACAACGGTATCTACGGGCGCGGTCGCGGTGGCTGGTGTTGGCGCCAGTGCGGGCGTGGCTTCGGCGGCTGGGGGTGTTCCCTCGGCGGGGGCCTGCGCCTGGGCTGCGAACGGGAGGCCCAGACTGATGGCAAGGACGGTGGATGAAAGGCGCATTGGCATCTCCTTTTGTTGAACGACCTACAAGGCAAGAGAAGCAAGGTGGTACCTGGATCGCAAGGGGGCCGGTCAGAGTTTGCGCCGCTTTACCGTCGAGGATACGGCGCAGAAACGCACCGTTCTTGCCGACGTTTCCTTCGGCGGTCGGCCCATGATCATGGGCCGACCGCCGCTAGCCCTGCGTCTTGATCTGCATGTGGCTCATGCGGCGCGGGCGTTGGCCCAACGGCGCGGAGGGCGGCGTGAGGTTCACCTGCATGCCCAGCGCCGCGCGCACGGCGAAGTGATCCTCACTCACGAAGTAAGGCAGCAGATCGTTCATGCGCTGCGCGACCGAGAGCGGGCTTTGCCCCGACGGCTCGATGGCCAGCACGCGGCCGGCGGCCACGATGTCGCCACAGAGGACGAGGGCCGCGCGCGAGGCCGTGAGATCCGAGGCGATGATCCACTTGCCGATGTCCACCTGCTCGCCGCACGCCTCGACGTAGCGCTTGGCCAGCACCTTGAGCTCCGCGCGCAGCGGCGAGGCGATGAACGCGTCAAGGTGCTTCGCCATCTTGTCCACTTCCTCGCCGTGATCGCCGGGCCCGATGGGCGAGCCGCCGAGTTGCAATCCGGCGCGTACCGCGATGTCGAGCGCCGAGCCCGTGGCCAGCGCGAAGCGCGGGAAGCGCTCGGGCCGGAGCTGGACCATGCGCTTGGCCAGATCGAAGATGACCTCGCTTTGCGAGGAAAGCTGGCCGAACCCGATGCCCACCAGTAGCGCGGGCGCCAGCGCGTTCTTGTCCTTGAGGTTGACCAGGCTGACCGTCCCCGCCGCGTCTTTCTTGATGAACAAGTCGGGCACGGTGGACTCGATGGTGTTGGCCACGTAGCGCAGGGCCGCGGCGTAGGGCCAGGTGTCGGTGCTGACGTCCACGCGCGCGTGGCGGTCGAGACCGAGGACCTTCTGCGGCTGTGCCGTGGTCATGGCGATGGCGGGCGAAAGCAGCGCGAAGAGGGCGTCGAGGTAGGGGTTCTCGTCGGGATGGACGACCTTGCGCCACAACTCACCGGTCAGCTTGCCCGCGGTCGCTGGCGTCTGCGTGGGCCGGTAGTTCTCGAAGAGTGCTTTCAGGGGAGGGTCGGCCTTGCCCAGGCAGGTCATGGCGCCGGCCACGCACCACATCTTGTCGTGCGCGCCGCCCTGGAAGAAGAGCGCGGCCAGGGCCTTGTAGGAGTCTAGGCGGTCAGGCTTGCGCGAGAGCAGGTACTGGTGCTGCGCGATGGCCTTGTCGGCCTGGGACGGCCCCATGTCGAAGTACATCTTGGCCAGACGTTCCTGCCGGGCCAGGTTGTCGCGGTCGAACTTGATCGCGACCTCCATGGTGAGCATGGCGCTTTCCTTGTCGTGCTGCTTGAGCGCGACATCGGCCAGGCCGTCCCACAGGCGCAGCTTCAACTCCGGCGGCGCGTCCTGCGGCAGGCGCTTGATTTGCTTGCGGAGCGCGCGTTCCAGCTCCTTCCACTCCTTGGCCTCGCCGAGCAGCTTTTCGATGGCCTCGAAGGCCTTGGGGTAGAGCGGACTGTCGTCGAGAACCTTGGCGAACTGCTCGACCGCCTTGGTGGTGTCCTTCATCTCGTCGCGGTGGATGGCGGCCACCGCGTAGTTGAGCTTGGCGCGCCCTGCGGGCTCGCTTTCGAGATCGGCCAACTTCTGGAGGGTAGCAACGGCCTTCGGCCACTGCTTCTCGCTCGTGTAGAAGTCGAGCGTCTTGTAGAGGACCTGCCGGCGCTCGGGTTCCAGCGCGAGCACTTGCAGGTAGGCGTCTATGGCGCCGGTCCAGTCGTTCTGCTTCTCTTGCAGCAGGTCGCCGATGTCCTCGATGATGCGGACGCGCTCCCCGTCGGAGGTGGCGAGCGGGAGCAATTTGCGATCGAGCGCGACGACTTCCTTCCACTCGCCACGCGCCGTGCGTAGCTCGACAAGCGCGTCGAGGGTGGCGCGCTTGCCCGGTTCGATGGCCAGCGCCTCCTCGTAGGCCCGCACCGCCGCGCCCTG
>JADGRD010000690.1 GCA_017881285.1 Pseudomonadota bacterium
ATCTGGGCTTCTGGACCGCAAATGACCTGGCCGATCAGGCTATCTCGCGGAGCGTCTAGAACGCCCCCCAGGATGCCGCTGTCGCCAAGAAGGGAAGAGAGCCCCCCATCCGGCAGCCGCAAGATCACGGTTCCGCCCCCCGACCCGCCACTGCCGCCGCCCGAGCCAGCCTGCCCGCCCGAGCCCGAAGGAACCATCAGGGGGTCTCGGCCACACGCTGCCGCGAAGATCGTCGTGGCGATGGCTAGTAGCGCGAGATTCTTCCTGCCCATGGTCCCCCTTCAGGGTTCCCGTCTATTGAGAAATGCAGCGGAGAGGGGGAGATTCGAACTCCCGATACAGGTTTTAGCCCGTATAACGGTTTAGCAAACCGCCGCCTTCGGCCTCTCGGCCACCTCTCCAGAGGTGCTAGGTACTACTTGAGATCGGGCCGGATCTCAAGCCCGGATCTCAGGACGAGGCGCGTGAGCCCCTCACCCGCCATGCTCCGCGTGGCGGCCTCTCAGCCCTGCGGGCACTTCGGGTCCACCACGCCCACCAACACACCCCGCGGCTTCGCCGCGCCCTCGCCCGCGCAGCGGGGCGAGGCGGGAGGCCCCTCACCGCCGAGCTCCGCTCGGCTGCCTCTCCCCGCTCCGCGGGGCGAGGCGAGAAGTGAGAGGAGGAGGGGGGATTCGAACCCCCGGCGCTTGCGCGCTACGGTTTTCAAGACCGTCGCCTTCGACCACTCGGCCACTCCTCCGGATGGTCCTATTTCTACAACATTTGGGCGCCAGATGCCGCCCCGCCCCACCCTACTTCTGTGGATGGCGGCCCGACGTCGAAACCACTGCATCGGCCGGTCCCGGTGCCGGCGGGCTCGCGCTGGCGACCGGCAGGCGACTGTCGATGCCCCGGCGTTCGCTGCCGCGGCGATCCACGGGGATGCGCCAGTCGACCGGGACGGAGGGCTCCTTGAGGAATTCGGTCGGATCGTCGACCGCTAGCGCATTGCGTAAAACCTCGTCCATGTGCCCCACCGGCACGAGGTGCATGACCTTGAGCACGCGCTTGGGGATGTCGCGCAGATCCTTGGCGTTCTCCTTGGGGAAGATCACCGTCGAGATGCCGCCACGGTGGGCGGCCAGGATCTTTTCCTTGAGTCCGCCGATCGGCAGCACCCGGCCGCGCAAAGTGATCTCGCCGGTCATGGCCACGTCGCGACGGACCTTGGTGCGCAGCAGAGCCGACACCATCCCCGTGCAGATAGTGATGCCCGCCGAGGGGCCATCCTTGGGAATCGCGCCCTCGGGCAGGTGCACGTGGATGTCGGCCCGCGAGTAGAAATCGCGGTCGATGCCCAGCGACGGGGCGCGCGCGCGGATGTAGCTGATGGCCGCCTGCGCGGACTCCTGCATGACCTCCCCGAGCTGGCCGGTGAGCACCAGCTTGCCTTTGCCAGCCACGATGGAAACCTCGGTGGTGAGGAGGTCGCCGCCGTGGGAGGTCACGGCCAGGCCGTTGGTCACGCCGACCTCGTCGGTGCTCTGCTGCTGCCCCACGCGGTAGCGCTGCGGCCCCAAGTACTTCACCAGGCGCTTGGGCGTGACCTTCCAGCTCGTCGTGCTCCGGTCGGCCAGGTACTCGCGCGCGATCTTGCGGCAGATCGAGGCGATCTCGCGTTCCAGGCTGCGCACCCCGGCCTCCTTGGTGTAGCCCTGGATGAGAGAGCGCAAGGTTTCTTCCGGCAGACCGATGGTGAGCGCGCCCAGGCCGTGCTCGCGTTTCTGCTTGGGCACCAGGTACTGGCCGGCAATTGCGAGCTTCTCGAATTCGGTGTAGCCGGCGATGTGCACGATCTCCATGCGATCCTGGAGCGGCACCGGGATGCCCTGCATGTAGTTCGCCGTGGTGATGAACATGACGTCGGACAGGTCGTAGTCGAGGTCGAGGTAGTGATCGCAAAAGGTGTTGTTCTGCTCGGGGTCGAGCACCTCGAGCAGCGCCGCCGCGGGATCGCCGCGGAAATCTGCCGACATCTTGTCGACCTCGTCGAGCAGGAACACCGGGTTGGTGCTGCCGGCCTTCTTGAGCGACTGGATGATCTTGCCCGGCAGGGCCCCGATGTACGTGCGCCGGTGGCCGCGGATCTCGGCCTCATCGCGCACGCCGCCCAAGGCCAGGCGCACGAAGTTGCGACCGGTGGCGGTGGCGATGGAGTGCGCCAGCGAGGTCTTGCCCACCCCGGGCGGACCGACCAGGCACAGGATGGGGCCCTTCTGCTTCTTGACCAGGGCCTGCACGGCCAGGTACTCGAGGATGCGCTCCTTGACCTTGTGCAGGCCAAAGTGGTCCTGGTCGAGGACGCGTTCGGCCTCGGCGACGTCGAGACGATCCTCGGTGCGCACCCCCCAGGGCAAGGCCAGCACCCAGTCGATGTAGCCGCGCACCACCGCGGCCTCGGCCGACATGGGCGCCATCAGGCGCAGCTTCTTCATCTCCTTCTTGACCTTGGCCGCAGCCTCGGCCGAGAGCTTGACCTGGGCGGCCTTCTCCTCGAGCTCGGCGAGCTCGTTCTTCACGTCGTCGCGCTCGCCCGCATCCCGGGGCGCGGCGGCCGCGGGATCGCCGAGCAAGGTTTCCTCGCGCCGCTTGTCGGCTCTCTGGCGCGAACGCGCCCGCAGTTTGCGCTCGGCCTGCAACAGCTCGATGTCGCTCTTGAGCAGCTCGGACAGCCGCAGCAGCCGGTCGAGCGGGCGGGTCATCTCGAGCAGCGCCTGCTTGCTCGGCAATTTGAGCTGGAGCTGGGCGGCAATGGTGTCGGCGAGCTCAGCGGTGGACTCGATGGAATGCACGGAATCGAGCAGCTCCGGCGCCAGGCCCTTGCTCAACTTGATGTAGCTCTCGAAGGTCGCGAGCAGGGAGCGTACGGCGGCGGTGACCTCGGCCGAGTGCTCGTCGGCCTCCTTGAGCTCCTCGACCTCGACGGCGAAGAAGCCCTCGCTGTCGACGAAACTGCG
>JADGRD010000691.1 GCA_017881285.1 Pseudomonadota bacterium
AGATCAAGCAGGACTACAACCACGTCGACGCCTGCACCATGTGGTTCGTCAAGCAGCCCGAGTACTACGACGTGATCGTGACCGAGAATCTTTTCGGCGACATCATCACCGACCTGGCCGCCATCATCCAGGGCGGCCTCGGCATTGCGGCCGGCGGCAACATCAACCCCGAGGGCGTCTCCATGTTCGAGCCCATGGGCGGCAGCGCGCCGAAGTACACCGGCAAGAACGTCATCAACCCCCTCGCCACCATCTGCGCTGGCGGCATGATGATGGACACCCTGGGCGAGCCCGCCATCGCCAAGGCCGTGGACCAGGCCGTGCACGACGCCCTGGCCTCGGGCAAGATCAAGAGCCTCTCCGCCGGCAAGATGGGCATGGGCACGCGCGAGGTCGGGGATTTCATCGCGAAGCTGGTGAGCTAGGACGGGCCGAGCGACCCGGGCCGCTCCCGAGTTGAGGCAGCGGCCCGCATTCATGCGCCCCTGGTCGGACGGCACATCGTCGGTCGCCATGCGCCGGTGACTTGCCAAGTTGGCGAAGGCCCTGCCTCCGCTTTGCCACGTGCGCAGGGCAGCGCCAGCCGCTCCCTCGGCTCGGCAATTGCTCGCTGAAAAGGTGCGCCCATGCGCTGCCGGCCGACGGCATTGCGATTGCACGTGGGGATGAGACATGACGTCCACACGACTAGCCAGGACCGCTCTTCCTTACGCCTTTGTGATGTTCATCACGCTTGCCTCGCCGCCGGCCTCGGCCCAGCTCGACGCGGGCGCCATCGACACCGGCATCTCCGACAGCGCGGCCACGGCACCTGCCCTGTCGGCCACGGACTTCGTTTTCTCCATCGAGCGCTACGACGCGCTTGCCGGCATGTGGGTCAAGCTCAGCCCGACCGAGCAAGCCTTCTTCTTCGACCGCGCCCGTTGCGAGTGCGCCGAGGACACCAGCAACTTCACCGGCTCCATCAAGATCGCCATCGAGCCGAGCGCGGCGGCCGTGCAGAAGATTCAGTCGTTGCTCGCGGCCAACCTGGTGGCCAGCGGCAGTGCCCGACTCTACGCCGGTGGCAACGCCGTCAACTGCCTGGACACGAGCAGCACCGTGGCCCCCTCCTACTGCCTGAACCTGCTCGACCCGTCGAGCTACACCGCGAGCATTCCAGGTGGCATGGCCGCGTTCCAGGCGCAGCGGGTGTGGGAGAGCCCGCCCATCCCGGTGGCCTGGCTGTTTGGCGCCGCGCAGACGCCGGTCTGCAGCAGCCCGCAGTCGTGCAACCAAACCAGCACCTGCGGCACCACGATGGCGGCGCAAACCATCTACTTCTGGGCCCAGACCTCACAGGCGGCGATGCCCGACCGCAGCGATCTCGCGTTCCCCATCAATGTCGTGGGCCAGGTCCCCTACAGGCCTGTGGACGTGACCGTGGAAGCGGCCAACGAGGGCCTCATCGTGCAGTGGGGCTGGCCCACCGGGATCATTCCCGCCGCTAACCCTTCGTTCCTGGGCGTACAGCTCTTCTGCCAGCGCGGGCAAGGCGACCAGGTATTCCCCTCCGGGACCTTTTCCGCGGCCTTCACCAGCTCGGCGGTGACCTGTCCCGCGGTGGCTCCCACGCCCGCGAGCCCGCTGGCCTTCGCCAATCTCGATCAGAGCTATCTCTGCTCTGGGTTGCTACCCGCCACGGCCACCAGCTATCGCATCAACGCGCTCCAGAACGGGATCTATTATGGCGTCGGCGTCGCGGCCGTGGACAAGTACGGCAACCTCAGCCCCATCGCCCCGACTGACATCGTCTACCAGGCTCCCAGCGCCTCGGCCGCCTCGCCCGATGGTGGCGCCGGCGATGGCGGCGTTCGCGAGGGCGGCAGCGGCGGCTGCGCGCTAGCGAGTGGGCACGGCCCGCGTCAGGGATGGACCGGCCTCGGCTTGCTGCTGCTGGGAGCGCTGCTGCTGGGGCGAACGCGCTCGCGGCGCTGAGGACGCTACCGGGATGGAGGAGCCTTCCCCAACAAGTACCCTCGGTTCGGGTTTGGTCGAGGCACCGAGGTCCGAAGCGGAGACTACGGGCCGAGAGTCAGGCGGTCCACGCGATCCGCTGCGCCGCTGCCGGCCTTGGGGCTTTGCCGTTCGTACACGTAGAGCTCGAGGCTGCCGCCGTCCGTGGCCGGGCCACTCACGTAGCGGGTGAAGTGGAGCTGGGCGGTGACTTGTCGGTCGATCGCGCAGCTTGCTCCGGTGTAGGCCAGGGTGTCTGCCTCGGTCGCGCAGGTGAGGTCGGTGCTCAGGTTGAGCTCTAGCTGCCAAAGGCTTGCTTGGTTCACGGAGACGCGGATGGTGCCCTGGCCAGAGAGTCCCTGGACACGGCCGTCGGCAGTGCTGGCCAGGACATCGACCGGAACGGTCACCACGGTGAAGCCGTTCGAGAGTGTCTCGGCGCAGGCCACCGTCGCAGGCGTCGACGTCGCCAAGGCGAGCGCGGTCGTGCTGCCGTCGCTCCAGGTGCCAGACAAGGTCGCCTGGCCGTAGGTGGCCGCGATGGCGGCGGCCAGATCGATGCCCAGCAATGGCTGGGCGAGGCTGACGCCGATCTGCCCGACGCCACAACCGGTGTCGGACCAGGACGCGATCGGTCCGGCCCCTACGCTGCCCATGCCGTTCTTGACCGTCTGCGAGCTAAGACCGACTTGGCCCGAGCAAGCGCGCCCGAGCGGGGTGACCGTGATCGGCATCGAGAGCGTGCTGCTCGGGTCCGACTTCTGGATCGATACCCATGGACCGAAGTCCGCTTCCTTCAGAACGAAGCTCAGAGCGGTGGGCGCCATCCCGGCCGACGCGCCGATGGTGAAAGGCTGCTGGTTGGCCACGTTGCCCTCGGGCAGCTGGAGGGTGGCCACGCCGTCTATCTGCAGAGTGTCCGGGCAACCACCGTAGACCAGGCGGCGGACAATGGACGAGCCCTTGGGGAGACGCGTTGAGAAGCTCTCCATCCCGGCAAAGA
>JADGRD010000692.1 GCA_017881285.1 Pseudomonadota bacterium
AAGTAGCCGCGCGTGGGGCCTACGCTGCGCATAGCGTACCCTCGCGGGAGGGTTTGGGTGCCCTTTCAGGGTTCCCATCGCGTGACACAAGCATCCCGGGCCGCGGGTGCTATAAGACTGCCCCATGCCCACGGTTTACGTCGAAACCTACGGCTGCCAGATGAACGTGGCCGACACCGACCTGGTGCTCGGCCTCCTCGAACGGGCTGGCTACGCGCGCACTACCGATCCCGCTTGCGCCGATGTCATTCTCATCAACACCTGCGCAGTGCGCGAGCGCGCCGTGGAGCGCGTGCGCGGTCGCGCCAGTAGCCTGGCCCACTACAAGACGAACGGGCGGCGCGTGGTCCTGGGCATCACCGGCTGCATGGCCGAGCACCTGCGCGATGATTTGCGCCAGCAGGCGCCCTACGTGGATCTGGTGGTCGGCCCCGACAGCTATCGCCGCCTGCCCGAGCACATCGAGCGGGCGCTGCGGGGCGAGGTCGTGCAGGATGTCGAGCTCGATGTGCACGAGACGTACGCGGGGCTCGATGGCGCGCGCGCCGGCAGCGGCGGCGTAACCAGACACGTGGCTATCCAGCGCGGTTGCGACCGTTTCTGCGCCTTCTGCGTCGTGCCCTTCACCCGCGGACGCGAGCGCGCCACCGCCCCCGCGGAAGTCGTGCGCCAGGTGCGCGCGCTGGCGGCGAACGGTTGCCGGGAGGTGCAGCTCCTCGGCCAAACCGTGAGCTCGTATCGTGCCTCCGAGGACGGGCGCGAGGTCGGCTTCGCCGAGTTGCTCCGGCGCGTCGCCGCGGTCGAGGGCATCGACCGCATCCGCTTCGTATCGCCCTATCCGCTCGGCTTCACCGCCGAGGTCATCGCCGCCATGGCCGAGCTGCCCAAGGTGTGCAAGCAGGTGCACCTGCCCTTGCAGTCCGCCGCGGACGCCGTGCTCGCGCGCATGCGCCGCGGTTACACCCTGGCCGAGTACCGCGCCCTCGTCGAGAACCTACGCCGGGCCATGCCCGCGATCGCCATCACGACGGATTTTCTCGTCGGTTTCTGTGGGGAGAGCGAGGCGGAATTCGCCGAGACGCTCACGGCGCTCGCCGAGATCCGCTTCGACAACGCCTTCATGTTCGCCTACTCGGAACGCCAGGGCACGCTGGCCGCGCGCAAGCTGCCCGATGACGTGCCGGCGGCAACCAAGCAGCGGCGTCTGGCGCGCGTCATCGACGAGCAACGTAAGATTACCGCGGAGATCTATGCCGCGCAGGTCGGCCGCCGCGAGCGCGTGCTGTGCGAATCGCCCTCGCGCCGCTCCCCGGCCGAGCTCCTCGGCCGCACCGACGCCTTCCGTCCAGTCATTGTGGCGGCAGGGCCCGGCGTGACGGTGGGCCGCCTCGTCGACGTGGTCATCGAGCGCAGCGGTCCGGGAACGCTCTATGGCCGGGCGCTGGCGCCGGAGACTCGGTCGTGAAGAACGGCAAGCCCATCGCCGTGAGCTTCGTGTGCATGGGCAACATCTGCCGCTCGCCCACCGCCGAGGCGGTGATGCGCCACCTGGTGCGGGAAGCCGGTCTCGGCGGCAAGATCACCGTCGACAGCGCGGGCACTGGCGCCTGGCACGTCGGCGAGGAACGTGACCGCCGCAGCCGCGCGGTGGCCAGCCGGCGGGGCATGCCCATCACCGGCGAGGCCCGCCAGTTTCTGCGCGAGGACTTCGACCGTTTCCATCTGGTGCTCGCCCTCGACGACGACAACGCGCGCGACCTGCGCCGCCTGGCGGGGAGCGACGAGAAGCGCGCCAAGATTCACCTCCTGCGCAGCTTCGAGCCCGGTGCCGCGGCCGGCGCCGAGGTCCCCGACCCGTACTATGACGGCCCCGAGGGCTTCGAGCGGGTGTTCGACATCTGCCTCGACGCTTGCCGCGGCCTTCTCGCTCACCTGCGCGAGCAGTACCACCTCGAACCATGACCCGGGACGCGCTGCTCGCCGCCGTGGAGGCCGCCCTGGGCAGCGCGGTCGCGACGTGGGACGCGGTCGCGGGCGGCGACATCAATGCCGCGCACGCGGCGCGCCTGGCCGACGGCCGCCTGGTCTTCGTCAAGAGCAACCACGAGGCGCCCGCGGGCATGTTCGCGGCCGAGGCCCGTGGGCTCGGCTGGCTCGCCGCGGCCGGCGCCCTGCGCGTGCCGTCGGTGCTGGCCGAAGGCCCGGATTTCCTAGTCCTCGAACACCTCGCCGCCGGCCGCCGGCGGCCCGACTTCGACGAGGCGCTAGGCCGCGGCTTGGCCGCGCTGCACCGGACCGGCGCGCCCGGCTTCGGCCTCGATCGCGACAACTTCATCGGTCGGCTGCCGCAGGCCAACGGGCCGCTTCCCACCTGGGCCGAGTTCTACCGCGAGCGGCGCCTGCTGCCGCAACTGCGCCTGGCCGTCGACGGGCGCCGTGCCAGCCCGGCCATGCGGCGCGGGTTCGATGCGCTCTTGCCCCGCCTGGCGGAGCTCGTCGGCCCGCCCGAGCCACCCGCCCGCCTGCACGGCGATCTGTGGGGCGGCAACGCCATGGTCGACGGGCTCGGGCAGCCCTGCTTGATCGATCCCGCGGTCTACGGTGGGCATCGCGAGGTCGACCTGGCCATGATGCGCCTCTTCGGCGGCTTCTCCGGCCGGGTCTTCGCGGCCTATGAGGAAGCCTTTCCCCTCGCGCCCGGCAGCGAAGCGCGGCTGCCGCTCTACCAACTCTATTTCCTCATGGTTCACGTCAACCTCTTCGGCGGCTCCTACATCGCTTCCGTCGAGCATGCTCTGGGAAGATTGGGTTCGTAGCCACCATGAAGCCACGCCGTTCGAAGCACGCCTTTTCCTACCGCGCGGGGATTCGCATCCCGGGCACGGAGATCACCTGCGACGCCTTGGGCTTTCCTAGCGACCTCGTGTTTCTCTCCCACGCCAGCGCCCTGGCGCCGCGCGGGGCAGCCGATCTAGCGGGCGGCCGGGCCGG
>JADGRD010000693.1 GCA_017881285.1 Pseudomonadota bacterium
CTCGCTGGGGGCAGTCGCGCCGTTGCGTCCGAGTACGGACGCGGGGATAAGGGTGGGAACCGAGCAAGCGGCCCCCAGGGCGATGGAGGTCTTTTCCGACTACGCGCAGACGGCGGCCGAGGCGAGCCAGACCTGGAAGTCGCCGCTCGCGGTCGGCCTGGTCTACTTGTGGGTCAAGGAGGTTCCGTCGGGAACCGCGGATGCCATCCTCGAGGGCGTAAGTGGATTCTTCCGCCGCATTCCCGCGCGCACCAACGTCTACGCCACGCTCTACGGCCGCAAGCGCCAACCGATTCCCAGGCTGAAGGCCGCCGAGATTGGCGGCCAGCTGCACGACCTCGGCTTTCTGCCCGGGGACCGGCCCAATCTGGCGGACGCTATCCGCGTGGATCTCAAGGCCCTGCTCGGGGACGAGGGCCCGTTCAAGGTGCTGCTGGTCGTCACCGACGGGCGCGATGCCAGCGACTCGTCGGGCGACAGCTCGGCGGATTTCGCCGCGGTCGCCGACGAGGTCGAGAAGGCCGGCGTCAAGCTGATGGTGGTGTCGTTCCCTCCCTCGGAGGCCGACGCCGAGCAGAGCACGAAGAATCTGGTCGACCTGGCCAGCTCGGGCGCGGTTCGCCGCGCCACGGAGCAGCCGCTGGAGGTGCAGACCGCCCTCGAATCGCTCGGTCAATCGATCGCGGACATGCGTCGCGTGCGACTGGAGATCCCCTGGGCCTGGCGCAACCTCGGTGGTACGCACAAGCTTCGCCTGAATCTGACGACCGACGGCAAGCGGCGGGCCCTCGAGGTCGGTAAGGTGACGGTGGCGGCTGGCGTGACGTGGTTGCTGCTGCCGCTCGGGATCTTGATCGGCCTTCTGGCGATTGCCGCTGGCGTGGTGGTCTTCCTGCGCAAGCGCGGGCGGCAAGGGGAGGCCGAGATGGGCGGCGACGACGACCAGGCGGTGGTCGCTGCGGCGCACGCTCTCATCCAGCGCGGCCTGTCCGCGCCGCGCGCTCTGGTCGAGCTGACGCGGAGCTACCCCAACGACGTTTCGAGCCTGGCCGAGCTCGACCCCTCCGTGTTCGCCGACGAACGCTACCCCTTGTTCAAGACCAAGGCGGGCCGGCGGCGTTTCGAGGAGTTGCAGTCGCTGCTCACGCACAAGGCGAACGACGACAGCCTGCTCGGCAACGATCTCGCCGAGATCCTGTCGCAATCCATCTCCGGGCAGGCCGCGCCCGATCAGGTCGCGAGCAGCATCGCCGCCCGGGTGCCCGAGGATCAGTGGGGCGCCTTCTCGCGCATGGGCCTCGACGAGCTGGCCCGCGCCTTGCGCGCCTCGGGTGGAAGCTTTCCGGTGCTGGCGTCGCCACGCGCCCGCGGCGTGGCCCTGGAGATCCAGGCCGCGTTGCGCAACGAGAGCCTGAACAGCGCCAAGCACTCCATGACCGTCGGCTGGCTGGTGCGCGCCGCGGGGCAAGGCAAGCGCGGCGAAACCCTGCGGTTGCCGTCTGGCCGCGTGGTCCTGGGGCGGGCGCCGGGGTGCGAGGTGCGCATGGACGCCGACACGCAGATCGCCCAGCAGCACGCCGCGATCAGCGAGCGGCGCGGGGCGTTCACCATCGAGCCCATGCAAGGGACCCTCAGGGTCGAGACCAAGCCGGTGAGCGCTCGCTCGCCGCTGGGCGACGGCGACACCATCGAGATCGGTCAAAGCCGCTACGTCTTCAAGTGCGTCTCTAGCGGCAACGTGGGACACAGCCGTTTCGGGGCGTAGAGGAAACCCTTTTCCCGAGGCGCCATCGTGGCCACAACCGCCTGCCCGCACTGTGGCCAGCCGATTCGCAGCGCCAAGGGGTGCGAGTGCCGCGCCGGGAACCCGCCGGCGAAGTGGGCGCTGCCGGCGCTGGAGGCGTCCATCGAGCGCCGTTTTCGCATGTTCGCCATCCCCGTCGCCCTGGTCATCGCCTGGGGCATCGTGCACGCGGGCTTGGGGCACATGCTCTTGCGGACCGTGCTGAGCATGTGGATTCACGAGCTGGGGCACGCCGTCGCGGCCTGGCTATGTGGCCGCTTCGCGTTCCCCGGCCCGTGGTTCACGCCGGTCGGCAGCGGGCGTTCCATGTTCGTCGTCGCGGTGGTGGCGGGCGCCCTGGGCGGCGGCGCGTTCCGGCTGTGGCGTGCGCGCCGGTTCTGGTCGGTGGCTTTGTTGCTGCTTCTGCCCGTGCAGCTCACCTGTTCCTTTCTCCTGCCCGAGGGCAAAGCCTCGGCTTTCATCATCTGGAGCGGCGACGGCGGTTGCATGGTCATCGGCACCTTGCTCATGCTGTCGCTCTACGCGCGCAAGGGCAGCCAGATTCGCGTGGGGTGGCTGCGCTGGGGCTTCCTGGTCATCGGCGCGGCGGCCTTCGCCGATGGCTTCGCCACCTGGTGGGCGGCGCGTACGGATCGCGACGCCATTCCCTTTGGCGAGAACGAAGGCCGCGGTCTTTCCGATCCCACGGTCCTGGTCTTCGAGCAGGGCTTTTCCATCCCGGGACTGGTGCATAGCTACGTCTGGACCGGCGTCGCGTGCCTGGCCGTGCTCGCCGTGGCGTACGGGCTCGGCCTGCGCAAGGAACGCGAGTGCGGCGAGGGGGCCGAGGGGTGAACCGGCGCCGGTGGCTGATCGGGCTGGCGGCCCTGCTGCTGGGGCCGGCGCTGGCGTACTGGCAGCCCTGGCAGACGCGCCTGCACGTGATTGCCAAAGGCGGCAAGGGCCCGCCCGACTTCATGCTGCTGCACGGGTATGGCTCGGCCGCCGAGTACTGGTTGCCCTATGCGCAGACGATTCCATTCCCGCCCGCGGGGCGCTTCCTGTTTCCCCAGGCCCCCGAGATGGTGGCGCGCAAGGATGGCCGGCGCGACGGTCGTGCCTGGTGGGATCTGGGCCTGGCGGCGCACCTGCGGCCGGGCAAGCTGGGTGTGGATCTGACGCAAGAGGATCCGCGTGGGCTCGAACGG
>JADGRD010000694.1 GCA_017881285.1 Pseudomonadota bacterium
CTGGCGTTCTTCCCAGCCGGCACGTCGTTGACCAAGGGCCCGCTCACCATGACCGAGTCCGCGAGCATCGATTGGTTCGACGACGCGTCGAAGTCGGCCACGAGCACGAGCGGCGCCAAGGCCATCGCCGACGGCTCGGGCGGCTGGGCCGCCTACGCGCTCAAGGGAAATCTCTTCCTGCGAAAGTTCACCAACACTCCGGCCAGCGCGCAGGCGCCGGGCGAAGGGCAAGACGAGATCTACCCGGGCGCGGGCTTTCTCGAGCTAGAGGTCCAAGGCCCCTACACCTCGATCCCGGCTGGCGGAAGTCTGTCGTGGACCATTGCCTGGCGAATCGTGAAGATCCCAACCTCGGTGACGGTATCAGCGGGCAGCACCACTCTGGCTGACTTCGCCAAACAGCAAGCGGCGTTGTAGCCCCTCTCCTTGTGGACCCTGGCGAGCAGGGGCAGTAAGATCGAGGGGTGAAAAAGGCCGGATTCTTCACCTTCCAGCTCACTCGCGAGGGCATCGAGGCCCGCCTCGGCGAGATGGAGAAGAAGTGCGATCGGCTTCGCGCGATGTACGAAGCCTATTTCATGGGGATGGAACGCACCCCGCCCAATACCCCCCGGCGCGAGATGAACCGGCTGATGCTGGAGATGCAGCAGGTGCCGATCGGAAACTCGGCACTACGCTTCCGCTTCCAGGCCTTGAGCCAGAGGTGGGTGCTGCAAATGACCTACTGGAACCGCACCATGCGCGAGATCGAGGCTGGCACCTACCACCGGGACATGGCCAGAACGCAACGACATCTCGCCGAGCGCGGCGGCACCATCACCGAGGAGGAAGCCCTGGCCCTCGGGATCCCCAAGAACCGGGTCAAGGCCTTCGTGGCGCGGCAACAGCGCCAGATCGAGAGGCGGCGCGGGGTCACGACGCCGCCCGCCCCGGCCACGGTCATCGCCGCGCCGGCGGCTCGCCCGGGACCGCCACCGATTCCGCAGAAGGAGGCCCGCCCCGCGGCTCCCGAGAACGCGACGACGCTCTCACTGCCGGGACTGAGCGACCGGGATTTCGATGGCGCCTACCAGCGCTACCTCCGCGCCCACCAAGATCTCGGCATCGAGGCGCAAGCCGTGCCCAAGGAAAAGATGCGCTCGCGGCTGGGCAGGCAGTTGCCCAAGATCCTCGACGAGCAGCGCTGCGAGCGGGTGCGGCTGGAGGTCGCGGTGGAAGACGGCAAGGTCCGCCTGCGCGCGTGGCCGGCCGAGCGGCAGGGGTAAGGAGCGCGGAAGCGCGTGCGGCAGAGCGCGCCGAATCGGGCCCCGACGCCCGCGCCTCGGTCTGTTGGATTCCCACTGCCCTGTCCTTCGTCGCCGATCTCCACATCCATTCCTATCTGTTCGGAAACAATGGCTAGCAAAGCCGCAACTGGCGTTCGACCGGTTTGCCGTCGAGGAGAAGGTAGGGCGAGGCGACTTTCCACGACGCTCCGGCCGCGCGCAAGGCGGCGACATCGCGCACGCGCCGTTCGCGGCGCATGTGCAGCAGCCGCTTGGCCGAAGAGGGGCCGATGCCGGGCACCCGCACGAGCTCGTCCAGCCGGGCCTGATTGACCTCGACCGGGAAACGTTCCGGGTGGTTCCGCGCCCACAGGGTCTTGGGATCGGTGTCGAGCGGCAGGGCGCCGGCCTCGTCGAAGGGAATCTCATCGAGGGCAAAGCCGTAGCTGCGCAGAAGAAAGTCCGTCTGGTAAAGGCGGTGCTCGCGCAGGAACGGGGTCGGCGCGCGCTCGGCCGAGGGAGTGCCCGCGATGGGTTGCATGGCGGAGTAGTAGATCCGCGCCAGCTTGAGCTCGCGATAGCCCACGGAGGCGGCGGTGGCCAAGTCGCGATCGGTTTCGCCGGCCGCGCCGACCACGAACTGCGTGGTCTGGCCCCCTTTGGCGAATTCGCCACGTTCGATGGCGCGCGCCACCTGGCGCATGGGCTCCATGATCTGCGTATCGAATTTCTTGCCCGGGGCAATGCGCAGAAGGTGCGCGGCGGTGGGCGCCTCCATGTTCACCGACACGCGCGTGGCCAGTGCCATCGCCCGGTCGATCTGATCCGGGCGGCTGCCGGGAATCATCTTGAGATGGATGTAGCCGCGAAAGCCGTGGCGCCCGCGCAAAAGCTCGGACGTCGCCAGCATGCGATCCATGGTGGCCACCGCGCCGCCACGAATCGCCGACGAGAGAAACAGTCCGGCCACGCGGCCGCGGCGATGGAGGTCCACGAATGCCGTGGCGAGCGCCTCGGGCGCCAGGCTGTGCGCCCGGCCCTGTCCGCCACAGCGCTCGGCGCAGTAGACACAGGCGCGTTCGCAGCCAGTGGCTTGCAGCACCTTGAGCATGGGCATCCGCCGTCCCGAGGGCAGCGCCGCCGGGTAGATCCACAGACCGTCGTCGCCGCGCTGCCGGGGCTCGGCCGGGCCGCACGCGCAGGACAAGTCGTGCCGCGCGGCCTGCGTGAGGGCCGCGAGCGTGCTGTCGACCGAGGCGGCGGTTCTGACGAGCGGCACGACTCCCTTATACTGAACATCTGGACAGGAGGCAAGTTTGCGAGCAATCCGGCGCCATGCCGGTGGATGTGGCGGCCCTCCTCGACTGCGCCGAGGTGATCTTCGGCATCCGGCTGTCCAACGCCATCAAGTTCTCGGCGGGCAACTCGAGATCACCTTGCGCTCGGAGAAGGAGCGCCCGGACGATCACGGCACGACCGTCGCCATTCGCCTGAAGAGCAGCCATCCCTAAAGGCCACGCACGGGGAATAATTGAGGTATCGTGCCAGTTCACGCCTTGGCCCCACGCGTATGCCGGCATCGATTTCCTACACCCTTCGTACGTGGTCCTGCGGACTTCTCGCCAGCTGCCTGCTAACCGTGGGCCTGCTTGCTCCGCCTGCGATGGCCCGCGAGGGATCGATGTTCCACGGAGACGGCTTCAGCCTGTCGTGGCCGTTCAACGGC
>JADGRD010000695.1 GCA_017881285.1 Pseudomonadota bacterium
CTTCCACTTCCCCAACTTCATCCACGGCTGGGACACCTTCCACTACTACATCGGCTCGAAATACTTCAAGGAGCTGAGCTACGAGCGCCTCTACGAGTGCGTGGCCATCGCCGACAGCGAAGAGCCCGGCCTGCGCCGCCGGGTCGAGCTGCGCAAGATGACCAACCTGCGCACCAACCTCGTCGAAACCTCGGCCGACATTCTGGCCCACCCCGAGCGCTGCAAGCAGCATTTTACGGCCGCGCGCTGGGAATCGCTCAAGCACGACTTGCGCTACTTCCGCACCCTGGAGAACCCTCGGCGCTGGGACGATGCCCAGACCGACCACGGCTACAACGGCACCCCGGTGTGGAACATCGCCGGAACCATCTTGAGCAACCTGGCGCCGGCGAGCCGAACGCAGGTGTTGCTCCTCGACGGCATCGATTGCGGCTTGATCCTCCTGCTCTCGCTGATGATCTGGTGGGCCTTCGGCTGGCGCACGCTAACCATCGCTCTCATCGCCTTCTCGACCAACTTCCCGTCACGCTGGTACTGGACTGGCGGGTCGTTGCTGCGCTGGGACTGGCTGTTCTGGATGGTGGCATCGGTGTGCCTGCTCAAGAAGGAACGCTTCTTCTACGCCGGCATGTGCCTGGCGTATTCGACGCTGCTGCGCGTCTTTCCCGTCTTCCTGTTCGTGGCGCCGTTCATCGCGGCGGTCTACCACTACGTCAAGCACAGGGAGATCGAGAAGCGCTTCTTACGTTTCTTCGTGGGCGCGGCCGTCGCCGTGGCGATTCTGCTGCCGCTCGGCGCGGTGACCGCGGGCGGGCCGCAGGCCTATCCGGCGTTCGTACGCAACACCATCAAGCACTCGGAGACGCCGCTGACCAACTACATGGGGCTGCGCACGGTGATCAACTACCGGCCCTCCGAGGTCGGCCGGCTGATGCGCAACGATCAGCTCGTGGATCCGTGGAGCCGCTGGAAGGACGCCCGGCTCAAGAGCTTCCGTGAGGCGCGGCCGCTCTTCATCGGCATCATCATCTGCTATCTGGTTCTCATCGGCCTGGCCGTGCGCGGGGTCGATCCATGGGTGGCGACCGCCTTGTCCGCCACGTTGATCGCCTTCGGTGTCGAACTGACATGCTACTACTATGCCTTTATCATCGTGGTGGCCTTGCTCTACGCCAAACACGAGGTGGCGGGGCGGTGGCTCCTGGCAGTGACGGCGTTCACCCAGTTCATTGGGTGGGCGCCCATCCAGGGCATGCCAGACTGGCTCGGCAGAATCCTGCCGGGCTCGTGGCGGGGCGCCGCCGCCCTCAAGAATTTCGGCATGCCCACGGGACTCGACGAGCAATACACCTGGATGGCGCTAGCGACGCTCTTCGGGTTCGTGATGATTGCCTGGGACATGATGGTCGCGCGCCAGGCCGCCCTGGCTCCGGCGGGCGCGCAGCTCCCGGCCAAGGCGGACGCGAGCAAGCCCGCCCCCACCGAGGACGAGGACGACGACGAGGATAAGGACGAATCCGCCACGCAGCCAGTCTGGCGCGAGCGACTCGATCGGCGCATGCACGGCAAGCGCCGGCGGCGCCGGTAGCCGCGCATCCCATGCGCGGCGAACACGACAAGGGAACCAGCTCGAGATTCAAACGAGTCGAGCTCGTTCCCTTGCGAGCGCACGCTTCGCGGTCCCCGACCAGCGGGGCAGATCCCTAGCCCAAGGATACGGAAACGGCTAGGGCGCGGGCCGAACGGCCTAGCGCCGCTTCTTCTTGGCCGGCTTCTTGGCCTTCTTGGCCGGCTTCTTGGCGGCCTTCTTCTTGGCCTTCTTCTTGGCCGGCTTCTTGGCGACCTTCTTCCGCTTCTGGCCACCGACGGCGCGCTTGGCACGCGAGACATCGCCGTTCTTGTCCACGAAGTAGATGTAGTTGTTGTCCATCGCGAAGCCGCCCTCGGCAAGCTTCTCGGGCTTGCCCTTCTGCACGCCCGGCTGCTTCCGACGGACCTGCCAAACATCACCGTCCTTCACGTACAGCATGAAGTCTTTGTTGCGAGTTAAACCTAGGGTCTTGACTTTCTCGGCCATTACTCCGCCCTCCGTCTGGGTTGTGGCGAAAAGAAGATCATTCGCATGGTAGCCGTGGGCCCATCCCTGTCAAGCGGTTTCCGACGGGTTTTCGCTTTCCATGGCAGGTCTGGGGTTCAGACTGCCACCGCCACGTACACGTGCTCATTGGCGGCTCCTGCGGCGCCGGCCAGCGGGCGGCCGTCGAAACCGCCGAAAACCTCGACGAGGCGGAAACTCGCCGGTCCCAGCAGGCGTATGACCTCGTCGGGGGCGAACTGGCGGTGGCACAGCCGCACCGTGCGTTCCGCGCCGCTGGGCCGGCCTTTGTCGTCGACGGGCTGGTAGTAGAGCCGCATGTGCAGGAGGCGCGAATCCGGGTCGTACACGTGGTTCGACGTGTAGACGAACCGCTGCCTGGTCGAGGGGTGGCGGAAGGTGGTGCGGCCCCAGCGCCGTTCCGGGTCGCGGCCGAGCCACGCGGGGTCGGGCGGCAGCACATCGAATGCCAGCCAGCCGCCCTTCCTCAGGGACGTGCGCGCGCAGGAGAGGAAACGCAGGAAATCCTCGTCGGTGTGCAGGTGCTGCACGCTGTGGAAGGCGGAGATGGCGAGGGTCGCCGGGGCGAGGGTGGCGAACGCGCGCAGGTCCGCGCGCACGAGCATGCACCGCGCGCGCCGGGAAGCGGACAGCCGGCGGATTCGCCGCGCGGCGGCGGCCAGCATTTCCGGCGCGCGATCGATGCCGATCACCTGGTGCCCATCGCGCACGAGCGGCAAGAGCAAGCGCCCGCTGCCGCAGGCTAGATCGAGGATGGGACCGGTCGCGAACTCCATGCGGTTGCGCGCGAGCTGCCGGTAGAAGCTGAGGTCGGCGCGGCGGTGACGGTACTCGTAGTCGTAGAGGGCGGCGTCGACGAAGTGCTCGC